>JBJTFE010000050.1:0-8821 GCA_046093265.1 Phenylobacterium sp.
GACGGTGGAGCTCTACCGCGCCGGCGACGGCCGCATCGCCCGCTTCCCCGTGCGGTGCCGGATCGATACGCCGACCGAGCTGGAGTACTTCCGTAACGGCGGCGTGCTGAACTACGTTCTTCGGAACCTGGCGCGCGACGCCCAGGCCTGATCCAGGCTGCGGCGCCTTCCTTCCCGGGGGGCGCCGCGGTTGGGTTTCACGCCAACTTGATCAAGCGCGCCGGACAACTGGGATTAAGTGCGGGCCGATGCGTGGAGCCCTGATCGCCTGTCTCCTGTTCCTGGCGCCGGCCGCCGTAGCGGCGCCGCGCGCGCCCGTGATTGTCGAGCTCTACACGGCGCAGGGTTGCGCGCCCTGCAATGGCGCGGCAGGCGTCATGGAGGACCTCGCCACCCGAAAGGGCGTCCTGCCCCTGACCTTCAGCGTGGACTACTGGGACTACCTTGGCTGGACGGACACCCTGGCCCGGCCGGAGTTCGTCAGCCGCCAGAAGGCCTATGTGTCGCGGTTCGACCTTGGGGAACCCTATACGCCCCAGGTGGTGGTCGGAGGCCGCGGCCAAGCCGGCGCCCTGGAGGCCGAGCGGATCGACGCCCTCATCACCCGCGCCGCCCAGGCGCCGGCGGGACCGAGGGTGAGCCTGGGGGCAACCCGGGCCAGCGTCGCCCCTGGCGCCGCACCGAAGGGCGGGGCCGAGGTCTGGATGGTCCGATATGATCCTCGGCCGCGCAGTGTTCAGGTCCGGCGGGGCGACAACCGGGGCGAAACCGTGGTGGCGGCCAACGCCGTACGCGAACTTCGGCGGCTGGGAACCTGGCGAGGCCGCGGACTGACCTGGACGCTTCCGGCGGCGACGGAGCCCGGTCTGGTCACCGTGGTGATCGTCCAGTCCCCCAGAGGCGGCCGGATCCTGTCCGCCGCGAGCCGCCCGCCTGCGAGGTGAAGGCGGCGGTCTCGCAGCTTGGCAGGTACTGGTGAAGTGGGAGTGTCGGCTGGCCCGGCGGCCTGGCCCCGGGCGGGGGCTGGGGGGGCTGTTCAGGAACCCGGGAACCAGGTCCGGCCAGCCGACAGATGTATCTTCGGCGACCTATCTGGCGGGGTCGCGTCCGAATTAAGGTGATTTCGCGGCGGACGAGCCTCCTCCAGCCGGTGATTGCCCCCGGCCGCGACCTGAGGCTAACCTCATCCCATGGCGTTGGATCCCTTCCCGACCCGAGGTCCTCCGGGGCGGGTCTTCTTTGAACGCGCGGAGTTCACCCGCATCCTGAACCTCTATGGCCGGATGGTCGCCGCAGGGGAGTGGAAGGACTACGCCATCGATCCCCTGCCCGACGCCTGTGTCTTCTCGGTGTTCCGTCGCGCCTCCGAAGCGCCGGCCTACCGGATCGAAAAGCGCCCCGCCCTTGCCCGCCGGCAGGGCGCCTGGGCGGTGATCGGGGAAGGCGGGATGATCCTCAAGCGCGGCCACGACCTGACCCAGGTTCTGACCGTCTTCGAATCACGCCGTTTCCGGGTGGTGGACTGAACAAGAAAAGACCCCGGCGGTCGCCCGCCGGGGCCGGTTCACCAAGCCATGCTACTTGCCTCAGCGGCGATCGCCGAACAGCTGGAGCAGGAACTGGAAGAGGTTGATGAAGTTCAGATAGAGGCTCAGCGCCCCGTAATTGGTGGCCACGCTCATCGAGGCCTGATCCCCGCCGAGGTCGTAGTACATCAGCTTCAGGCGCTGGGTGTCGTAGGCGATCAGACCCGCGAAGATCAGGACCCCCAGTATGCTGATGATCAAGCTCATCATCGGCAGCTGGAGGAACATGTTCACCAGCGAGGCGAGCACCAGCCCGATGAGGCCGACGATCAGGAAGCTGCCCATGGCCGAGAGGTCGCGTCGGGTGGCGTAGCCGAACAGGGAAAGGCTGGCGAAGGCCGCCGCTGTGATCAGGAAGGTCTGGGCCAAGGCCTGACCGGTATAGACCAGGGTCAGGACGCCCAAGGAGGCGCCCATCAGAACCACGATGCTCCAGTAGGCGATCGCGGCGCCGCGGGGGGTCTGCCCGCCCCGGGTGAAGCCCGAGAACAGGATGATGGCCAGAGGCGCGAAGCTGACGATCCAGCCCAGGGGCGTCATGCCGGCCATGCGGCCGTCGGCCGAGACCATGAACATCAGGTCGCGCACCGGCGCGTACATGCCCGTCAGCCAGGCCATGGCGCCTGAGACCACCAGGCCCAGGGCCACCTTGTTATAGACGCCCAACATGAAACTGCGCAGGCCGGCGTCCACGGCCATGTCGGCGCGGTCCACCAGAACGGGACGGGCCGACCTGTTGTTGAAGTCGTTCATCGAACGAGATCCTTTCCGTTCGCCCGGAACGGGCGTGAACGAAGTATCGGTGTGTCCGGCGGCTTGTGCAAGCCACCTCCTCGACTAGGCTCGTCCGATGATCCGACTGTTCGCCGCCCTGGACCTGCCCGACGAGGTCGCCGAGGCGTTGGCGCCTTACCAGCAGGAGCTGGAGGGGGCCGACTGGCGCCCCCGGGAAGCCCTGCACATCACTCTGAAGTTCGCCGGCGATCTGCGGGAGGATGTCGCAGACGACCTCGACTCCGAGCTGGGCCGGATCGGCGGCGCACCGCTGGAAGTCTCCCTTTCCGGGGCAGGCGCCTTTGGCGAGGGGCGGGACCTTCACGCCGTCTGGGCCAGGGTGGTCCCGTCCGGGCCCCTCTTCCGTCTTGCCCGGGCGTGCGAGATCGCCGCCCGGCGGGCGGGCCTTGCCCCCGATCCCCGAACCTACCTCCCGCACGTCACCCTGGCCTACCTTCAAAGGCCCTCTCCGGAGGTCGTGGCGCGCTGGCTGGGCCTTGCCGAATCCCTGCGCGTTCCGACCTTCCGCATCGACCGCTTCGGCCTCTATTCAAGCTGGCGCGGTCCGGACGGATCACGCTATCGGCTGGAGCGCAGCTATCCGCTCGACCGACGGGCGAAAACCGCCTGAGGAAACGTTCATGCCCGACTGGATTTCCGCCATTATCCTCGGCGTGGTCGAGGGGCTCACGGAGTTCATCCCGGTCTCTTCGACCGGCCACCTGCTGCTGGCCAAGACCGCGCTGGGCCTGCCTCCGGGTTTCTGGGACACCTTCATCGTCCTGATCCAGCTCGGCGCCATCCTCGGCGTGGTCGCCCTTTACTTCCGCAAGCTCTGGGACGTGACGAGGAGCCTGCCGGTTTCGGAGAGATCGCGCCGCTTCGCCTTGTCGGTGTTCGTGGCCTTCCTGCCCGGCGCGCTCGCGGGCGCCCTCCTGCACGACGTGATCAAGGCGGTGCTGTTCGAGAGCCCCCGGCTGATCTGCCTGTCGCTGATCATCGGCGGCCTTGTCCTGCTTGTGATCGACCGGTGGGCGCCGGCGCCCCGGGAGACCGACGCCATGGCGCTCAGCCTCAGGACCTCCCTGCTGGTCGGGCTCTTCCAGACCCTGGCCCTGATACCCGGTGTCTCGCGCTCCGGCGGCACCATTGTCGGGGCCATGCTGATGGGAGTGGAGAAGCGTGCGGCGGCGGAGTTCTCGTTCTTCCTTGCCATGCCGACCATGGCCGGCGCCTTCGTCCTCGACTTCTGGTCCAGCCGGGGCGACCTGCACGGCGACCGGATCGGCCTGCTCGCCCTCGGTTTCGGGGTCAGCTTCCTCGTCGGCTACGCCGTCGTGAAGGTCATGCTCGATTTCGTCGGACGGCGGGGTTTCGCGCCGTTTGGCTGGTGGCGCATCCTGGTGGGGAGCGCAGGTCTGTTCATGCTGGGCGCTGGCTGAGGCCAAGCATCAGGCGGCTGAAGCTCCGGCGAACTGACCGCCCTTGCGAAACCTGTAAAGATAGGTGGGGAGTATGGCCTCGACCGTCTCCGGCGTGACGCCAAGGTCTGCAAGACCCGGGGCCTGACCTGAAACGACGTTGTCGGTCTTCAGGAGCTCCACCTGATCGGCGGTCAGAGGCGGCGCCAGGGGGGTCAGCGCCAGGGGCGAACACAGGGTTCCGACCAGGGTCGCCAGGGGGAAGGGCAGGGGGGCGTAAAGGCGCCTGCGGCCTGTTTCCTTCTGGATCAGGTCCAGGATCTCCCGGAAGGTGAAGACGCCCGGCCCACCCAGCTCGAAGGTGCGGCCGGCGTACTGCGCGTCAAGGGCGACGGAAGCGACGGCCCTGGCCACATCTCCGACATACACCGGCTGGAAACGCGTCCGTCCCCCGCCGATCAAGGGCAGGAAGGGGCTGACAACGGCCATCTCACCAAACTTGTTGAAAAAGTCGTCCCCCGGTCCGAAGACGATGGACGGCCGCAGGACGACCGCCGAGGGCAGGATCTCGCGGACAGCCGCCTCGCCCGCCGCCTTTGTCCGGGCGTAACGGGAGGAAGAGGCGGCGTCCGCGCCGAGGGCTGACATCTGGACCAGGCGCGCGCCCGCCTCGGCGGAGGCCCGGGCGATCGTCCCGGCGGCGTCCACGTGGACGGACTGGAACGTCTGGCGCCCCGTCTCGTAGAGGAGACCCACCAGGTTGATCACGGCGTCAGCGCCCTCGACGGCCCGTTGCACCGAAGCGGCGTCGCGGATGTTCGCCTGCACCACCTCGACCTGGCCGACATCGCCCATCAGCCGCATGGCGTTGGCCAGGTGGGGTTGTCGTACGGCGACGCGGACGCGCGCGCCACGGCGGGCGAGGGCCCGGACCACCTGGGTCCCGATGAAACCGGAGCCGCCGAAGACGGTGACGAGATCGGGCATGTGGCAGGGACTCCAGCCTCCGGGACTGATCGACGGGATAGACGAAGCCCGCCTGCGCTGCAATCGTCCCCGGGGAACCGTCGCCCATGGCCGTTGACCCGGCCGGGACTTGGCCCTAAGGAAGCGCCCTCGCACGATCCGACGGGTCGGGCCCAGGTGGCGGAATTGGTAGACGCGCTGGCTTCAGGTGCCAGTGGCTTAACGGCCGTGAAGGTTCGAGTCCTTTCCTGGGCACCAACGTCGTCTTCCGGGACGCGGCGAAAACTACCGGCGGAGACGGCGGACCGTGGCGAACTACCTTCATGAAGGGGACCTTCCAAACGGCCTTTTCGGAGGCGTCGCCTCTGTCGCTGTGGACTCCGAGACGATGGGCCTACGGTTGGGGCGAGATCCGCTTTGCGTTGTCCAGCTCTCGGCCGGCGACGGGGACGCCCACCTTGTCCGGCTGTCGCGGCCGGACTATGCGGCTCCGAACCTGAAGGCCCTTCTGGCCGACCCGGCGGTGACCAAGATCCTGCACTTCGGGCGCTTCGACATCGCTATGTTCCACCTTCACCTAGGAGTGGTGACCGCCCCCGTCTACTGCACCAAGATCGCCTCCAAGCTGGCGCGAACCTATACCGACAGGCATGGATTGAAGGATCTGGCGCGGGAGCTGCTCGGTCTGGACATGTCAAAGGCGCAGCAGAGCTCGGATTGGGGCGCCCAGACGCTCTCTCCGGAGCAGATCGCCTACGCCGCCTCTGACGTCCTTCACCTGCATCGCCTCCGCGAGCGCCTCGATGACATCCTGCGGCGGGAGGGTCGTGTCGAACTGGCCGAGGCTTGCTTCGAATTCCTGCCGCACCGCGCACGTCTTGATCTTGCGGGTTGGGAGGACTCTGACATCTTCTCCCATGCCTGAGATCCGCCTGGATTGGCGGTCATGACAGATGATGTCCTGACCTCGGCGTCACGCGCCTCCCGCGAGGTGCAGGCCTGGCGCCTTCGGTCGCGCAGGATGCGCAGATTGAGGCGCCTGCTCCCGGCCCTTATAGGCGTCATTCTTCTTGTTCTGGGCGGCTACGTGTCGCTTGCCGTCTTCTCCGCACCCCGGACCCGCCCCATGGAGGCGCAGTCGCCTATCCAACTGGTCAACCCCAGGTTCATCGGTCAGGACCGGAAGGGGCGGGTTTTCACCCTCACCGCGCGGGTCGCGACCCGGGATGCGGCCGATTATGACCGGGTGTATCTGGAACGGCCCGTTCTGGAGCTGAGCCGC
This sequence comes from Phenylobacterium sp., assembly GCA_046093265.1. Lineage (GTDB taxonomy): Bacteria > Pseudomonadota > Alphaproteobacteria > Caulobacterales > Caulobacteraceae > Phenylobacterium. The sequence goes on from JBJTFE010000050.1 coordinate 6,030, forward strand.
GACTCCGGCCCTCCCCTGCAGGTTTCCGCACGGACCGGCGATTACAACGAATCCGAACACATTCTACGACTGAACGGAGACGTCAGGCTGAATAGCGGCGACATCAGCTTCGCGACAGACGCCTCCGCCTTTGACACCGCCCTCGGCGAACTCGTCGGCGACGGCGCCATTCAGGGCGTCGGGTCCCTTGGAGAAATCAACGCGAAGTCCTATGGCGTGTTTGACAGAGGTGACCGCCTCGTGTTCGGCGGCGGGGTCAAGACCCGCCTCGAGCCGAGAGCCGGGCCCTGAGCGCAGGGACGATCGACCATGAGACACCCTTACTTCGCCAGGTGGACGAGGGCCCTCGCCCTCCTTGCCGCGGCAGCAGCCGCACCCATGGCCGCCCACGCCCAACTGGCCCGCAACTCCCGCGCGCCGGTGGATATCGCTGCGGACCAGCTGGAACTTGTGAACAGCCAGTGCTCGGCCACCTACCGCGGTCGCGCCGAAGCGCTTCAGGAGACCAGTCGCCTGAGGGCGGACCAGATCAAGATCATCTACGCGGCGTCCAGCGCAGGGGGTAAGGCGGGCTGCAGCAGCGACCTGGCTGGAATGGAGGCGTCCGGCTCCGTCTTTTACGTCACCCCCGAGCAGAAGGTTCGCGGAGATCGCGCTGTCTACGACGCAAAGTCCAGCATCCTGACGATCAGCGGCTCGGTGGTCGCGTCCCGTGGACGGGATGTCATGAAGGGCGAGCGGCTGGTCGTGAATACGGTGACCGGAGACGCCCGTATGGAGGCCGGAGGGGACGGCCCCGCCCAGCGTGTGCGGACCGTTATCTTCCCGGGCGGCGCGCCCGAGGCCCCGAAGTAGGCGCACCCATGGCCGCCGTGCATGAAAGGGACGGACTGGTCGTCGACCGGATCGGAAAGACCTACCGCGGCCGGTCGGTGGTCAAGGGGGTTTCCCTGCGGCTCGGCCGTGGGGAGGTGAAGGGTCTTCTCGGTCCCAACGGCGCGGGAAAGACCACCTGCTTTTACATGATCACCGGCCTGGTTTCGGCAGATGAAGGTTCGATCTGGCTGGATGGCGAGAACATAACCGACCAGCCCATGTTTCAGAGGGCCCGCATGGGGCTCGGCTACCTGCCGCAGGAACCGTCGATCTTCCGGGGGATGACGGTGGAGGAGAACGTCATGTCGGTGGTCGAGCTGCGCGAGCCCGACGCCCGCAGGGCCCGCGAGACGGTGTCCGGCCTGCTGGCCGAACTTCGGATCGACCATCTCCGGAAATCGCCGGCCATATCCCTGTCGGGGGGAGAACGGCGGCGGGTCGAGATCGCCAGGGCCCTGGCGTCGGAGCCCGCCTACATGCTTCTGGACGAACCCTTCGCCGGGATCGACCCCCTGGCCATCGCCGATATCCGCGAGGTGATCGGCTATCTCAAGGACCGCGGCATCGGGATCATGATCACCGACCACAATGTCCGCGAGACCCTGGACATCATCGACCGCGCCGCCATCATCCATGCGGGCGAGCTTCTGATGGAGGGGACGCCTGGGGAAATCATCGACAATCCCGAGGTGCGCCGGGTCTACCTCGGGGACCAGTTCGCCTGACGCTCCGGCGGCCGCAACGAACGCGGCCGGAAAAGGGAAATCCATGGTCGCCACGCCCAGGAACGCCGTCGTTTTCCTGCTGGACAGCCTGAACCGCCACATGCTGGGGGCCTATGGCGGGACCGAGTTCGCGACGCCGAACCTGGACGCCTTCGCCCGCACGGCGGTGCGCTTCGACAACCACCATACCGGCTCCCTGCCCTGCATGCCCGCCCGCCACGACATCCTGTGCGGGGCGTTGGACTTCCCTTGGCGGCCCTGGGGCTCGGTGGAGATCTGGGAAGACGCCATCACCTACGAGCTGCCCAAGGCGGGCGTTGTCTCGCAGCTCGTGTCCGATCATCCGCATCTGTTCGAGACCGGCGGCGAGAACTACCACGTCGATTTTACCGCCTGGGCCTATGAGCGCGGCCATGAGGGCGATCCCTGGAAGACCCGGCCGGATCCCAGCTGGGCTGGCGCCCCCATCTTCGGCCGGGACCATATGCCCTATCACGACAGCCGGGGCTGGTTCCCGGATGAGTCCGACTTCCCCGGCCCCCGAACCATGACCGCCGCCGCCCGGTGGATCGAGGAGAACGCCGGCTGGCACGACCGGTTCTTCCTCTTCATCGACGAGTTCGACCCGCACGAGCCCTTTGATACGCCGGAGCCCTGGGCCTCGATGTATGACCCGGACTACGAGGGCCCGCCAATGATCTGGCCGCCCTACATGCAGGGGGCGGTCGAGAAGGGCGTTCTCAGCGAAGCCTCGGCGCGCAGGCTCCGGGCCAGCTACGGCGCCAAGCTGTCGATGATCGATCACTGGCTGGGGCGCGCCCTGCGGGCGATCGAGGAGAAGGGCCTGGCCGAGGACACCCTGGTCATGGTGTGCACCGACCACGGTCACTACCTGGGAGAGAAGGACATCTGGGGGAAGCCCGGCGTGCCCATCTACAACACCCTGGGCCATATCCCGCTGATGATCCGGCATCCCGGGATTACGCCGGGGACCTGCGACGCCCTGACCACCAGCGTCGACCTCTTCGCCACCCTGGCCGACCTGTTCGGCGTCCAGGTCCGCCAGCGCACCCATGGCCAGTCGCTCCTGCCCCTTCTGCGGGGGGAGTGCGAATCGGTCCGCGACCACCTGCTGACGGGGGTCTGGGGCCGCGAAGTGCATCTCGTGACCCGAGAATGGAAATACGCCCG
>JBJTFE010000051.1:0-8394 GCA_046093265.1 Phenylobacterium sp.
GGCGATGTCGATGGCGGAGGTGGGGCAGCCCTGCTGGTCGTCGACCACGGACAGGGTCTCGCGGGTCTCACCCAGCCGCAGCATGGTGCGCACGAAATTGGTCCCCCAGGGGCTGAACACCCAGGCGGTCCGCAGGATGACATGGCGGGGGTTGAGCGCGGCCACGGCGATCTCGCCCGCCGCCTTGGAAGCGCCGTAGACGCTCACCGGTCCGACCGGGTCATCCTCGCGGTAGGGCCGGTCAAGCCCGCCATCGAAGACATAGTCCGTCGAAATGTGGACAAGGGGTACGCCCGCCGCGCCGCTGGCCCGGGCCAGGGCGGCGGGCCCGAGGGCGTTGGCCGCCCAGGCCTCGGCGGAGTGAGACTCCGCCGCATCCACCGCCGTCCAGGCGCCGGCGTTGACAATGGCCGCCCAGGGGCGCGCCGCCACCCAGCGCGCCACCGATGCGGAGTCGGAGAGGTCCAGTTCCGGCCGGGTCGGCGCCACGACCTCGAAGCCCGCAGGCGGGACTTCGCGCAGGGCGCGTCCCACCTGGCCGGACCCTCCGGTCAGGAGCAGGGCGGGGAGGCCGGAGCCGATCATGCCAGGAATTCAGGCCGCTCGGCCCGGAGGCCGGGCGAGGCGCCCGATCAGCCCTCGGCGCCTTCGTCGGCAGAGGCCGCAGCGGCGCCGGCCCGCTCGCCAGCGGTCATCTGGCGCTCGGCGATCCGCGCGGACTTCCCGCGGCGGTCGCGCAGGTAGTAGAGCTTGGCGCGGCGCACGACGCCGCGGCGCTTGACCTCGATGCTCTCGATGTTGGGCGAATGGATCGGGAAGATCCGCTCGACGCCTTCGCCGAAGGAGATCTTGCGGACCGTGAAGCTCTCGTTGATGCCCCGACCCTGGCGGGCGATGCAGACGCCCTCATAGGCCTGGACGCGCTCACGCTCGCCTTCCTTGATGCGGACGTTGACGCGGAGGGTGTCGCCGGGGCGGAAGGCCGGGATGGCGCGGGTCGCGGCCAGACGGTCGGCTTCTTCCTTTTCCAGTTCCTGGATCAGGTTCATGGGTCAGTCCTTTCGTACCGGGCTTTACTCGCCCTTTGCCTGTTGATTGGCGAGCCAGGCGGCCCAGAGGTCTGGACGCCTTTCCCGCGTGGTGCGTTCCCGCTCGGCCCGTCTCCACGCCGCCACCTGGGCGTGGTGGCCGCTGAGCAGGACCTGCGGAATTTCAAGTCCCTCGAACGTCCGCGGTCGCGTGTACTGCGGATGCTCCAGGAGCCCGTCCTCGAAACTCTCTTCACTGAGGCTCTCCGCCTGGCCGAGGACGCCGGGCACGAGCCTTACGCAGGCCTCGATGGTCACCAGGGCCGCCGCCTCGCCGCCGGCGAGGACCGCGTCTCCGACCGAGACCTCCTCGAACCCCCGGGCGTCGAGCACCCGCTGGTCCACCCCCTCGAACCGACCCGCCAGGACGATGAGTCCCGGCCCTTCGGCCCACCTACGGACACGCGCCTGAGTCAGGGGCCGACCCCGGGCGCTCATGTAGAGAAGCGGGCGTTCGCGCCGCTCGACGCTGTCGAGCGCCGAGGCGATGACGTCCGCCCGCATCACCTGCCCCGGTCCGCCCCCAGCGGGGGTGTCGTCGAGGAAGCCGCGCTTATCCTTGGAAAAGCCCCGGATGTCCAGCGTTTCCAGGGACCAGAGGCCGGCCTCGCGCCAGGCCGTCCCGATCAGCGAAACGCCCAGCGGGCCGGGGAAGGCCTCGGGGAACATGGTCAGGACGGTGACCTCGAAGGGCGCGGCGCGGGACATGCGGGGCTTGTGGACGAAGACGGCGGGTTTTTCGAGTCCCGCAGCACCGGCCGCCCGCCTTGCCCCGGGGCCCCTTCGCCTCTATGCCCTGCCCTTTCGCAATTGCAGCATTGATCTCCAGGCCATGCCCAATACCGCGGAGTCTCCTGAAAACCTTGTCGACACCCTGGCGCTCGAGCGTCTGGAGGTGAACCTGTTCCGGGGCGTTTCGCTGAGTGAAGGCCCCGGCCGGATCTTCGGGGGCCAGGTCATCGCCCAGTCCCTGCTGGCCGCCTACGGCACGGTCGAGGACCGGGTCTGCCATTCCCTGCACTGCTATTTCATCCGGCCGGGCGACCCGACGACCCCGATCATCTTCGAGGTGGACCGGTCCCGGGACGGCGGCAGCTTCACCACCCGGCGGGTCATCGCCGTCCAGAACGGCAAGCAGATCTTCAACCTGGCGGCCTCCTTCCAGGCCCCTGAAGAGGGGTTCGAGCACCAGGCTCCCATGCCCGAGGTGGCGGGCCCCGACGACCTGCCCAGCGAGGCCGAGGCCCTGAAGGCGGCCCTGGCGAAGAAGCCGGAGGAGGCCCGGAAGTGGGCGACCCGGCCGCGTCCCATCGAGATGCGCCCCGTGGATGGCTCCAGCCTCTTCGATCGCGACCGCCCCGAGGCCCGGGAGCCGAAGAGCGAGGTCTGGTTCCGCGCCCGCGCCCCGATCGGCGACGATCCAGTCCTGCACCAGGTCCTCCTGTCCTACGCCTCGGACATGAACCTGTTGTCCACCGCCATGCGGCCCCACCGGGTGCACTGGCAGACCCGAAACTTCCAGTCGGCCAGCCTCGACCACGCCATGTGGTTTCACAAGCCGGTGAACTTCAACGACTGGCACCTCTACGCCCAGGTCAGCCCCAGCGCCGCGGGCGGCCGGGGCTTCATCCGCGGGTCGATCTACACCCAGGGCGGGGAACTGGTGGCGAGCGTGGCCCAGGAGGGCCTCTTGCGGCTGCGCAAGGACTGAGGCGGCCTATTCCGTTTCCGCCGGTGGGACCGCGAGGAGCCTTCCGCCGGCGATGTCGACCTCGGGCACGGCCTCCCGGGTGAAGGGCAGCCAGAAGGAGGGCGCGCCCTCAGGCTTGACCTCGAGAATGTCTCCGGCGCCGAAGTCCTGGACCCCGCGCACCGCGCCCAGGACACGGCCGTCGGTCGTCTCGACCCGCATCCCGACAAGGTCCGCCAGGTAGAACTCGTCCTCGTCCGGCGGCGGAAGGGCCTGTCGCGGGACGTGCAGCTTCAAGCCCCGCAGGGCTTCGGCCTGCTCACGGGTCTCGACCCCCGCGGCGCGGGCGACCAGGCCGCCCTTCACAGGGCGCGCCGCCAAGAGGGCGGGGGCCGGGGAGCCGTCGGCCCGGCGAAGGTCGCGATAGCCGGCCAGGGCCAGGGGGTCGGCGGTGAAACTGGTCACGCGCACCTCGCCCCGGACGCCGAAGGCGCCGGCGATGCGTCCGACGAGGATCAGCCGATCCGGCATGACAGGGCCTGGACGGGCCCGGCGCAGGACGCTGGGCCGTCAGGTTCAGCCTTCCTTGGCGTCTTCAGCCGGAGCCTCTTCAGCTGGAGCCTCGGCGGCGGGAGCCTCCTCAGCTGGAGCCTCGGCGGCGGGAGCCTCCTCAGCGGGGGCTTCCGCGGCCGGGGCTTCCTCGGCAACCACCTCAGGCTCAGGTGCGGGGGCCGGCGGCGGAGTGGCGGCGGCGGCCTCGGCGGCGGCGGCGAGGTCAGCGGCCTTCTGGGCCTTTTCCTCGGCGCGCTCCTTGGCCTTGCGGCCGGGTTCGCCCTTCTTGGGGTTGGAGCCGGCCTGCCAGGCGACCAGGCCTTCAGCGGCCAGGAAGCGGGCGACGCGGTCGGAGGGCTGGGCGCCCTTGGCGACCCACTCGCGGATGCGCTCGACCTTCAGGGTCACGCGGGTCGGGTCGTCCTTCTTCAGGAGGGGGTTGTAGGCGCCCACCTTCTCGATGAAGCGGCCGTCGCGGGGCGAGTGGCTGTCGGCCACGACGATGGAATAGTAGGGGCGCTTCTTGGCGCCGCCACGGGCGAGACGAATCCTGAGCATGGGGTGTCCTTGTCTTCCTAGGATTTCTTAAAGGGGTTGAAGCCCAGGGGCAGGCCGCCGCCGAGGCCGGGCAGCTTCACGCCGCCGGGGGGATTGCCGGGAGGTCCGCCGCCAGGGAGTTTCTCGGCCAGCTTGGCGAGTTCCTCGAGCTGGGCGGCGTCGGCTGTGGGGACCTTGCCGCCGCCGAGAGCCTTGAGCCGGTCCATGCCGCCGCCGCCGCCGAGCATGCCGGCCATGCGGGCGAAGCCCTTGCCGCCATCGCGGCTCATCATCTTGAAGGCGTCCGCCATCTGGCGGTGCTGCTTGAGCAGGCGATTGATCTCGGCCACGTCCACTCCGGCCCCGGCGGCGATGCGCCGCTTGCGCGAGGCCTGGAGGATGTCCGGCTTGCGCCGCTCGGCCTTGGTCATGGAGGAGATGATCGCCGCCTGCCGGTCGAGGGCCTTGTCCGAGATGTTGGCTTCGGCGATCTGCTTCTTGACCTTCTGGACCCCGGGCAGGAGGCCCATCAGGCCCTCCATGCCGCCCATGCGCTTCATCTGGGCCAGCTGGTCGGCCATCATGTCGAGGTCGAACTGGCCCTTGGCCAGGCGCCGGGCCATGGCCTCGGCCTTGGCGGCGTCGAGGTCCTGGGCGGCCTTCTCCACCAGGGCGACGATATCCCCCTGGCCGAGGATGCGCCCGGCCACCCGGGCGGCGTCGAAGACGTCGAGGCCGTCGATCTTCTCGGAGACGCCAAGGAACTTGATCGGCAGTCCGGTGACCGCCCGCATGGACAGAGCCGCGCCGCCGCGGCCGTCGCCGTCGGCCCGGGTCAGGACCAGGCCGGTGAGGGGCAGGCGCTCGTGGAAGGCCCGGGCGGTTCGCACGGCGTCCTGGCCGGTGAGGCTGTCGGCGACCAGCAGAGTCTCATGCGGCTGGGCGATGGCCGCGATCTCCGCCGCCTCGGCCATCATGGCCTCGTCCACCGTGGTCCGGCCGGCGGTGTCGAGGATGACGACGTCGAAGCCCTGCAGGCGGGCGGACGACAGGGCCCTGCGGGCGATATCCGGCGCCGACTGGCCGGCCACGATGGGCAGGCTGTCGACCCCCGCCTGGACCGCCAGGGTGGCGAGCTGCTCCATGGCCGCCGGGCGGCGGGTGTCGAGGGAGGCGAGCAGGACCTTCTTGCGTTCGCGGGACAGGCGCAGGGCGAGCTTGGCGGCGGTGGTCGTCTTGCCGGAGCCCTGCAGGCCGGCCATCAGGATGACGGTGGGTGGATTGAGGCTGAGGTTCAGCCCCTCGGCGCCCTCGCCGCCCAGCATCTCCACCAGGCCGTCGTAGGTGATCTTCACCACCTGGTCGGCCGGACGAACCGAACGGATCACCGCCTCGCCGGAGGCCTGCTCGCGCGCCTTGGCGATGAAGTCGCGCACCACAGGCAGGGCGACGTCCGCCTCGAGCAGGGCGGTGCGGACCTCCTTGAGGGCCTCGTCGATGTCCTTTTCGGACAGCACGCCGCGACCGGAGAGCCGGTCGAAGACGGACGAAAGGCGGTCTGTCAGGGCGTCGAACATGTCGATCTCTGCGCGGGACTCAGCGGTTCAAAACAGCCCGGCCCAAACGCGATTAACCCCCGTGGACGATCACGTCGACGGGGGGCCTCTCCGCCCTCGTCCCGCGCAAGGGCGGGGGTCGTGACGGTGGAGGGCGCAATCGCACTGCGCCGGAGGAGGCGGGGACATGCGCCCCGCAGCCCCGAAAGTCAAGCTTTGCAGGGGTCCGGGGCCCTGCCGGGGTCAGCCGGTGGGGAAGCCCTTGTCCCGTAGGTAGGCCTTCACATCCGGGTCACGCCCGCGGAAGTTCCGGTACTGCTGGGCCGGGTCGATGGTGTTCCCGACGCTCATGACGCTGTCATGCAGCCGCCGGGCCACCGCCTTGTCATAAGGGCCGCCAGCCTCGGTGAAGGCCTCGAAGGTGTCCAGGGCGATGACCTCGCTCCACAGGTAGCTGTAGTAGCCCGCCGAGTAGCCATCTCCGGAAAAGATGTGCTGGAACTGGGGTGTCCGGTGCCGCATGGGCAGCTCCCGGGGCATGCCAAGCTTGGCCAGTTCGTCCTTCTCGAAGGCGCGGGGATCGATGTCGGCGTCCCCGGCCAGGTGCAGCTTCATATCGATGAGGGCCGAGGAAAGGTACTCGGTGACCTCGAATCCCTGGCGGAAGGTGGAGGCCTTCTCGATCCGCGCGGCCAACTCGGCGGGCATGGGCTTGCCGGTCCTGTGGTGCAGGGCGAAGCGGTTGAGCACCTCAGGCGTCGGCAGCCAGTGCTCGAGCACCTGGGAGGGGAACTCCACGTAGTCCCGCGGCACGTTGGTTCCCGACAGGGAGGGATAGGTCACGGCTGAGCAGAGGCCGTGAAGGGCGTGGCCGAACTCGTGGAACAGGGTGTTGGCGTCATCCCAGGAGATCAGGACGGGTTCGCCCGGGGCGCCCTTCACGAAGTTGGAGTTGTTCGAGACGATGGTGGTGACCCGGCCCCCGAAGGTGCGCTGGTCGCGGTAGGAATTCATCCAGGCGCCGGAGAGCTTGCCCGGGCGGGCGTAGGGATCGAAGTACCAGAGTCCCACGTGCGCGCCGTCGCGGCCCTTGACCTCCCAGATGCGGATGTCCGGGTGCGCCACCGGCAGGCCTTTCACCTCCTCGAAGGCGAAGCCGAACAGCTGGCCGGCGGCCCAGAACATGCCCTCGCGGAGATTGTCGAGCTGCATGTAGCCCTTCACCTCGTTCATATCGAGGTCGTACTTCGCCGCCCGCACCTTTTCGGCGTAGTAGCGGTAATCCCAGGGCTCGATCTTCACGCCCAGCTTCTCAGCATCGGCCAGGACCTGCATCTCGGCCACTTCCTCGCGGACGCGGGCGATAGCCGCCGGCCAGACGCGCGTCATAAGCTCCATGGCCTTCTCGGGCGAGCCGGCCATCGAATCGGCAAGACGCCAGTGCGCGTGGGTGGCGTAGCCCAAGAGCTTGGCCCGCTCGGCCCGCAGTTTCAGGATCTGCCGGATCAGGCCGTTATTGTCCTTTGCATCGCCGTTGTCCCCCCGGCTGTAAAAGGTGCGCCAGACCTTCTCGCGCAGGTCCCGCCGCGCCGAATAGGTCAGGAAGGGGTCCATGGACGAGCGGGTGTTGAGGATGGCCCACTCGCCCTTGCGACCCCGGGCTTCGGCGGCGCCGGCGGCGGCGGCCCGCACGTCGTCCGGCAGGCCGGTCAGCTCGGCCTCGGTCTTCAGGTAGAGGACGTAGTCGGTCTCGTCGGCCAGCAGGTTCTGGCTGAAGCGGGTGAAGAGTCCCGCCAGTTCCTGGTTGATGGCCGCAACGCGGGCCTTCTGCGGCCCGTTCAGACGGGCGCCGGCGCGCACGAAGCGGGTGTGGTGGAGCCGCATCAATCGGCTCTGCTCGGGGGTCAGGCCAGATTGGTCGCCTTTGGTGTAAACCTCATCCAAGCGCCGGAAGAGGGCCGCGTTCTGAAGGATGGCGTCCTGATGGGCGGCCAGCAGGGGCTCTACAGCCTCCTCGACCTTCTGGACGTCGGGGGTGGCCAGGGTGCTGGTCCAGATGAAGTAGTAAGTCAGGACCCGGTACGTCATCTGGCCGGTGAGTTCGAGCGCCTCGATGGTGTTGGCGAAGGTCGGCGGCGCCTTGTTTCCGGCGATGGCGTCGATCTCGGCCCGCTCGGCAGCCAGGGCCAGCTCGATGGCGCCTTGAAAGTCCGCCACCTTGACCTTGTCGAAGGCCGGGATTCCCCCGAACGGCCCCGTCCAGGGCTGGGTCAGGGGATTGGCCGAGGCCGCGGCGAGGGCGGGCAGGGGCAGGGCCTGGGTCGCGGCGAGGGCGCCTGACGTGGCGAGGAAGGTGCGACGCTTCATGGGGACTCCGTCTGGCGAGGCGATCACTATGAAATAGCCGCGTCCGGGCGCGCCGTCACCTGACAGGTGCGTCATGGGCGAAGAGGGCCTCTGGCGCGGCTGAGGGTCGCGCGCTAGTCGGGGGCATGGCGATCGGCGTCTTTGATTCCGGGATTGGCGGCCTCAGCGTGCACCGCAGGCTGGTGGAGCGCTTTCCGCAGGCCGACTTCGTCTACCTGGCGGACCAGGCCAACACCCCTTACGGCGGGCGTTCCGGCGAGGAGATCGTCGGCCTGACCCAGGCCGGCTGCGAGCGACTGTTCGCGGAAGGTTGCGACCTGGTGATTCTGGCCTGCAACACCGCCTCGGCCATCGCCCTCCGCCGCCTTCAGCAGACTTGGTTGCCGGGGGTGCGCGCCACCCGCGACCGGCCGACCAACGTGCTGGGCCTCATTGTGCCCACCATTGAGGCGGCGACCGGTGTGCCCTGGGAGCACGAGGCCGAGCGGCGGGGTGACAAGGTCGAGAAGCTGGACGTCCTCGCCGTCTTCGCGACTCCCGCCACGGCGGCGTCCCGCGTTTACGAGATCGAGATCGACAAGCGCCGCCAGGACGTGGCGGTCTT
>JBJTFE010000052.1:0-2439 GCA_046093265.1 Phenylobacterium sp.
CGGCTCCGACTGGGCCCGCGCCCAGGCCGAGGCCCTGAAGACCAAGTCGCCCCAGACCCTGAAGGTCGCCTTCCGCCAGCTGGCCCTGGGCCTCGCCGCCCCGGACTTCGCCGCCAACATGGCCATGGAGTACCGGATCGGCGCCCGCGTCGTGCAGCGGCACGACTTCCTGGAGGGGGTCCGCGCCGTCATCATCGACAAGCACAACGCCCCGAAGTGGAGCCCGGCCACGCTGGAAGGCGTCGGCGAGGACCTGCTCGACGTGATTTTCGCCCCCCTGCCGGCGGACCAGGAATGGACGCCCCTGGAAAGGACCCCGCAATGACCCGCATCGCCTTCATCGGCCTTGGAAACATGGGCGGCGGCATGGCCGCGCGGCTGGCCGGCGCCGGCCATGAGGTCATCGCCTTCGACCTGTCCCGGGAGGCGCTCGAGCGGGCCGCGGGCCGGGGCTGCGCCCCCGCCGCCAGCGTCCGCGAGGCGGTGGCCGGGGCCGAGGCTGTGATCACCATGCTGCCCGCCGGCCCGCAGGTGCGGGCGGTCTACGAGGCCGAGATCCTGGGCCAGGCCCCCGCCGGCGCCTGGCTCATCGACGCCTCGACCATCGACGTGGAGACGGCCCGCGCCGTCGCGGAACAGGCGTCCGCCGCCGGCTATCGCTTCGCCGACGCCCCGGTCTCCGGCGGCACGGCGGGCGCCGAGGCCGGGACCCTGGCCTTCATGGTCGGCTGCGCCGAGGCGGACTTTGCGGGCCTGGAGGCCCTGCTCGCGCCCATGGCCCGGGCGGTGCTGCGGGCCGGCGACCACGGGGCGGGGCAGGCGGCCAAGATCTGCAACAACATGCTGCTGGGCATCTCGATGATCGGGACCTGCGAGGCCTTCGCCCTGGCCGAGCGCCTGGGGCTGGAGCCGGACCGGTTCTTCGACATCGCCGCCAAGTCGTCGGGCCAGTGCTGGTCCCTGACCAGCTATTCCCCCTGGCCGGGACTGGTGGAGACGGCCCCCTCGAACCGCGACTATGCCGGGGGGTTCGCCGTGGCCATGATGCTGAAGGACCTCAAGCTGGCCCAGGCCGCGGCGGCGTCCAACGGGGCCTCGACCCCCCTGGGCGCCCAGGCCGAGGCCCTCTACGCCCTGTGGGACCGGCTGGGGAACGGCGGGCGCGACTTCTCCTCCATGCTCCAGTTCCTGAGGGGCGGGGCTTGATCCGCCGGGCCCGCGTCGCGATTTGATGTGGATCATGACGCTGGCGTCAGCTTCGCTGGACATTGATCCTGCCGGAGTGCAAATGTTCGGCGGTTTTCGTTGGGTTTTCGGCCCGGGCGCGCCGCCCTGCCCGCTGGGATCAGAGCCATGGATTACAAGGCCGCCTTCGCCGACGCGCTGGACAAGGTCCGGTCCGAGGGTCGCTACCGGGTCTTCGCCGACCTGAAGCGCCACCGCGGCCGCTTCCCGAACGCCACCTGGACCCGCCCGGACGGCTCGACCTCGGAGGTCGTGGTCTGGTGCTCGAACGACTACCTGGCCCAGGGCGAGAACCCCGTCGTGCTCGACGCCATGACGGCGGCCATCGACGAGGCCGGCGCCGGCTCGGGCGGCACTCGCAACATCTCAGGCACCACCCGCTACCACGTGGAGCTGGAGCGCGAGCTGGCCGACCTGCACGGCAAGGAATCGGCCCTGCTCTTCACCTCGGGCTATGTCTCGAACGAGGCCTCGCTCTCGACACTCTACAAGATCCTGCCCGGCCTGATCGTCTTCTCCGACGCCCTGAACCACAACTCGATGATCTCGGGCATCCGCGGCGGGCGCGGGCCCCGGCACGTCTTCCGGCACAATGACCTGGCGCACCTCGAGGAGCTGCTCGCCGCCGCCGATCCGGCCGCCCCCAAGCTGATCGCCTTCGAGAGCGTCTATTCCATGGACGGCGATATCGCCGACATCCGCGGCACCGTGGCCCTGGCTAAGAAGTACGGCGCCATGACCTATATCGACGAGGTCCATGCTGTGGGCATGTACGGCCCCCGCGGCGCCGGCGTGTGCGAGCGTGACGGCGTCATGGCCGAGATCGACATCATCGAGGGCACCCTGGGCAAGGCCTACGGGGTCATGGGCGGCTACATCGCCGCCGACGCGGTGATCGTCGACGCCATCCGCTCCTATGCCGACGGCTTCATCTTCACCACCTCCGTGCCGCCGGCCGTGGCCGCAGGCGCCGTGGCCTCGATCCGCTGGCTCAAGGCCCACAACGAGGTCCGGGTCAAGCATCAGGAGCGCGCCGCCGCCCTGAAGGCGCGCATGGAGGCGGCGGGCCTGCCGGTCATGCCGTCGGTCAGCCACATCGTCCCGGTGCTGGTCGGCGACCCCGTCCACTTCAAGATGATCTCGGACATCCTGCTCGAATAGCACGGCGTCTACGTCAAGCCCATCAACTATCCC
>JBJTFE010000053.1:0-5922 GCA_046093265.1 Phenylobacterium sp.
ACTTGGTCTTGCCTTCGCGAATGGCGCGGATGGCGGCTTCCTTGATGTTGTCCGGCGTGTCGAAGTCCGGCTCGCCGGCGCCGAGGCTGATGATGTCGCGGCCCTGGGCCTTCAGCTCGCGGGCCTTCTGGTCCGTGGCCATGGTGGCGGACGGCTTGACGCGGGACAGGGTGGCGGATTCGAGCGACATTGGCGGGTTCCCGTAGAGGACTCACTGTGCAGCGGCGGTGTATCCGAAGCGGCCGGCGGGCGATAGGCCGGCGCTGCAACACTGCGGCAGCTTCAAGTCGCCTTGACCCGGGCGGCGGACCGCGCCACGGGGGGGCATGCTCCGCCTGATCCGACTGGTTAGCAACATGGACGCCCGCGCCTGGGTCAGCCTGGGCGTGTCCTTCCTCCTGTTCGGAGGTGTCGGACTCGTCTTCGTGTTCGGCGCCCAGCTCATGGGATTTGACAGTGAAACGGCTCTGAAGGGCTGGCTTGGCGCAGCCCATGGGCCCTGGGCCCTGCCGATGGCGGTGGCGGCCTTCGCCGGACTGGCCTTTCTGGGCGCGCCCCAGTTCGTACTGATCGCCGCGACCGTCGTCGCCTTCGGGCCCTGGGCGGGATCGCTCTACAGCTGGGTCGGCACCCTCGTCTCGGCCATGATCGGGTTCTGGGTCGGCCGGTCGGCGGGCGCCCGCACCCTTCAGATGTTCTCCGGCGAGAGCCTGGATCGGTTCATGGCCTTGATCGGCCGGAACGGTTTTCTGGCCAGCCTGCTGGTTCGGCTGGTGCCCTCCGCCCCCTTCATCGTCGTCAACATGGCCGCCGGGGTGACGCCCATGCGGATGCTCGACTTCGCCGCCGGAACAGCCCTCGGCATCATTCCCAAGATCGCCCTGACCGCCTTTGCCGGCGCCTCCATACTGCACGTGCTGAGCGGCGGCGGACCGGAGGGTCTGGCGGCTCTGGCCCTGGGCGTCGCCCTCTGGATCGCCCTCGGCCTCGCCGTCCGCCGCTGGCTGAGGAACCGGGACGCACTCTCGCCCTGAGACCCAAGAGCGAGACCCGCAGTGCGGAAGGTTCTTGCGGAACGGGGCCTCTGAGACGGTATTCGCGCAAGACTCTTGCGCCAGAGTCCTCAGATCGGTAAGAGCGGACGCATGATCGCGGTCGCAATCCGGCTTGGACTTCTGCGGGGGCTTAGTCGCCCCTGAGCGCCTTCTCAGGCTGCGGTTCCTCGCGGCCGGGCGCTTCAGGGGATGACCTCTCGCCCGACCTGACCCAGACCCCCGCGAACCGCGAGCACTCCAGATGAACGCCAATCCCACCGACGCCACCGTTGCGGCCCCTGTTGCTGAGGCAAAGGACCGCGTGATCGTTTTCGACACCACCATGCGCGACGGCGAGCAGTCGCCCGGCGCCTCCATGTCGCTGGAGGAAAAGCTCGAACTGGCCAAGATCCTCGAGGACATGCGGGTCGACGTCATCGAGGCCGGCTTTCCGATCGCCTCGAACGGCGACTTCGAGTCCGTCCGCCGCATTTCGGAGATTGTCTCCGAAAGCACGGTCTGCGGCCTGGCCCGGGCCGGTCAGGCCGACATTGAGCGCTGCGCCGAGGCCATCCGCCCGGCGAAGCGGGGCCGGATCCACACCTTCATCTCCACCAGCCCGGTCCACATGAAGTGGAAGCTGCAGATGGAGCCCGAGGCGGTGCTGGAGATGGTGACCCGCTCGGTCGCCCATGCCCGCAATCTCTGCGGTGATGTGGAGTGGTCGGCCGAGGACGCCACCCGGACCGAGCGCGACTTCCTGCGCCGCTGCGTGGAGGCGGCCATCCGCGCCGGCGCGACCACCATCAACATCCCGGATACGGTGGGCTACACCTACCCGTCCGAGTACGAGGCTGTGTTCCGCGACCTGATCGAGAACGTCCCCGGCGCCGACGGGGTGATCTTCTCCACCCACTGCCACAACGACCTGGGCCTGGCGGTGGCCAACAGCCTGGCCGGCGTGCAGGGCGGCGCGCGCCAGGTGGAGGTGGCCGTCAACGGCATGGGCGAGCGGGCCGGCAACGCCGCCCTGGAAGAGGTGGTCATGGCCTTGAAGGTGCGCGGGGACCGGCTGCTCTATCAGACCGGCGTCCAGACCCAGCACATCACCCGGGCCAGCCGCTATGTCTCGGCCATCACCGGCTTTCCGGTGCAGTACAACAAGGCCATTGTCGGCAAGAACGCCTTCGCCCACGAGAGCGGCATCCACCAGGACGGCATGCTCAAGAACGCCGAGACCTACGAGATCATGCGTCCGGAGGACGTGGGGCAGGGCGGCACGAACCTGGTCATGGGCAAACACTCCGGCCGCCACGCCTTCCGCGAGAAGCTGAAGGGGCTGGGCTATGAGCTGGGCCAGAACGCCCTGAACGAGGCCTTCCAGCGCTTCAAGGACCTGGCCGACAAGAAGAAGGACGTCTACGACGAGGACATTGTCGCCCTGGTCGACGACGCCCTGGCCTCGGGGGCGGACCGGATTCAGGTCAAGAGCCTGCGTGTGGTCGCCGGCACCGAGGGCCCGCAGACGGCGGACCTGGTCCTGACCGTCGATGGCGAGGAGCGGGTTTCTGCGGCCACTGGCGATGGTCCTGTGGACGCGGTCTTCCACGCCATCCGTCAGGCCGTGCCGCACGACAGCGACCTGAGGCTCTTCCAGGTGCACGCCGTGACCGAGGGCACGGACGCCCAGGCGCAGGTCTCGGTGCGACTGGAGGAGGACGGCCGCATCGCCACCGGACAGGCGGCGGACACCGACACCCTGACCGCCTCGGCCAAGGCCTATGTCAACGCCCTGAACAACCTCATCGCCCGTCGGGAGAAGTCGGCGCCGGGCGCGCGCATCGCCAGCGGGTTCTGAGCCATGCTTTGGGCCGTGCTCGCCGCGGCCGCCGCACCCCTGCAGGTCGCCCGAAACGCCTTCCAGAGGGGCATGATCGGCGACGCCGGGCCCTGGGGCGCGACCCTGGTGCGGTTCCTGTTCGGCCTGCCCTTCTCCCTGGCCCTGCTGGGGATCGCCACCCTGGCGACCCCCGGCGCCCGGCCGGATCCGGACCTGCGCTTCTTCCTGACTGTGGGGACCGGCGGCCTTGCCCAGATCGCCGCCACAGCCTGCCTCCTGGTGGCGATGCAGAGGGCGGGGTTCGCGGTGGCCACCTTCCTGCAGCAGGCGGCCCTGCCCCTCGGCGCGCTCCTGGCCTGGGTGGCGTTCGGAGATTCCATGCACCTGCTCCAGTGGCTGGGCGTGGGGATCACCTGCTGTGGCGTCTTTGTCCTGTCCTGGCCGAAGGGCGGCCTGCGGACGATGGACGCCGGCGCCCTCCTGGGGCTGGCCGCGGCGGTCTTCTTCGCGCTCTCGATGAACGGCTACCGGCAGGCGGGCCTTGCGCTGGAGCCGCATCATCCGATCTTCGCCGGCATCGGGTCGGTCGTGGCGGCCCAGGTGATCCAGTCGACGGTCCTCGGCGGGGCGCTGGTGGTGCTGAGGCCCGGGGCCCTCCGGGCGGTCTTCGCCTCCTGGCGCTCCTCGCTGGGCGCCGGCGCCTGCGGGGCGGGGGCCTCAGCCCTGTGGTTCTCGGCCCTGGCCATGTCGCCGCCAGGACCCGTCCGCGCCGTCGGCGTGATCGAGGCGCCCATCGCCGCCCTCGCTGGCCGGACCCTGTTCAAGGAGAGACTGACCCGTCTTCAGCTCGCGGCCGGCGCCGTGACGGCTCTCGGTGTTGTTGTGACGGCGCTTGCCTGAACCTCGCCGGCGCCTTGTCGCCCCGCGAGGATGTGATTAGTTAGATATCTAATGTCGCCTCTCCTTCTTCACCTGTTCCTGCACGCCGGACACGCCCTGGACAGCGAACTGCAACTCCGCATGGCGCGACTGGGCGTCTCCCACCGGCAGGCCCGGGTGCTCGATGCGATCGAACGCCTCGAGGCTCGCGCCACTCAGGCCGACGTTTCGCGGCGTCTGGGGATCAGCGCGCCCAGCCTGAGCGTCATGCTGGCGCGGATGGAGCGCAACGGTCTGCTGGAAAGACTGCGAACCGACGAGGACTCCCGGGCTGCGCGTCTGGCGCTGACCCCCTGCGGCGTCCGGGGTCTTGAGGCGGCCCGGCAGGTTTGGGTCGAGGTGGAGACCCGCGTGCGCCGGGCGCTCGGCGAATCCGGGGTCGAGCCGGCCCGCGAGATGCTCAAATCGGTTCGCGATCTCTTCGACGCGAACTCCCCTGATGACATTGTGGAGAGGCCCTGATGCAACGCCTGCCCGTCTTTATCGCCGCCCTGTGCGCCGGCGTCGCTCTGGGCCGCTCCGGGGCGGCGGAAGCGGTGCGCCCTCAGGCCGGGAACTATCCGATCGTCGATACCGGACAAACCGACTGCTTCAGCGAGGCGGGTGAACAGATCGCCTGTTCGAGGACCGGCCAGGATGGCGAATACGTGCGCAATCCGCCTCAGTATCAGCTGCAGGGCGAGTACGGGGTTCTGGACAAGGTTACGAACCTGGAATGGGCGAGGGCGCCGTTGACCGGCGTCACCTTTGCAGAGGCCGAGGACATCGCTAGGGCGAGCCGACTTGGCGGCCATGACGACTGGCGGGTTCCGACCGTGAAGGAACTCTATTCGCTGATCGATTTCCGGGGCGGGTACACGGGCGATCCGGCCACGTCGCGGCCTTACATCGATCCGGTCTTCGCGTTCCGGTACGGCCAGGGAAAGGGGCTCGGAGAGGCGTCCGCAGGGCGTCGACCCATCGATGTCCAGGAGTGGTCGGCGACCCGTTACGCAGGACTGACCACGGGGCGCGATGCGACCGCCTTCGGCGTGAACTTCGCGGACGGGCGCATCAAGGGCTATCCGCTGAAAGACCCGTTGATGCAGATGAGGACAGACAACAGGCTCAACCTGAGGCTTGTCCGGGGTCCCCGGAACTACGGGGTCAATGACTTCCACCCCTCCGGCGAGGTCGTGGTCGACACGGCGACGGGCCTCGTCTGGCAGCGACGCGCGGCGGAGCCCCTGATGTCGTGGGCCTCTGCGCTTGGGTACTGCGAGGGCCTTGTTCTCGACGGGCGCTCGGACTGGCGCCTGCCGAACGCCAAGGAATTGCAGTCGATCGTCGATTACAGCCGTATTCCCGCCCTTCCCCCCGTGTTCGGTAAGGAGCGCTCGGACGCTTATTTCTGGACCTCGACAACGCACCTGGAGAGCGCGCCGGAGGCGGCGCACGAGACACGCTGGCGCAGGGGCGGGCTGGCCGTGTATGTCGCCTTCGGTCCGGCCCTCGGCTACATGGACTCGCCTCCCGGGTCGGGACGTCTGGCCCTTCTGGACGTGCATGGCGCCGGGTCACAGCGCAGCGATCCCAAGCGCGGAAATCCCGGTGACTTCGCCTACGGCCTCGGTCCGCAGGGCGATGACGTCCGGTTACGAAACGCCGTCCGCTGCGTGGCCGACCTCCGATGATCGCTCCGGTTCCGGTCCGCGCCATCGGCGTGGTGGTGACGGCGCTCGCCTGACGGGGTAGGATGGTCCCGGCCGGCCAGGGAGGGCGGACATGGGGCGGGAGACGGACTTCGACCTTGAGGCGCACGCCGGGCGGCTGGCCGTGGACGGCTACACGATCCTGCCGGATTTCCTGTCGCCGGCGGACCTGGCCGAGGCGCGGGCTCGGATCGACGCCCTGTCGGACTCCCATCTCTGGGACGAGGGCCGGGCGGCGGAAGCCCCGGCCGCCGGAGGCGGTCCGGGACTGGTCCCCGCCGTCATGCCGGCGGGATCGGCCATCGTCCTGCAGGGGAACCTGATCCACCGGGGCGGCGCCAACCGCAGCGCCGCGCCGCGACTGGCCGTGACCCACCAGTACTGCCAGCCCTGGGCGCGCACCCAGGAGAACTTCTTC
>JBJTFE010000054.1:0-8435 GCA_046093265.1 Phenylobacterium sp.
GCTGAACTACAACATCACCTGGAGCACGGACGGGGTCATCAACGAGTATTGCGAGCCGTGCGAAGCGATCGTCGATGGGCGGCTGCGCGAGACCCAGGCTCTTGAGGAGTGCGAGGCTTTCTCGCTCGACGGCGTTACCTACGAGGCTTTCAACACCTCAGGTGGCCTCGGGACCCTGTGCGAGACCCTCGCGGGGAAGGTGCGGAACCTCAACTACCGGACCATCCGCTATCCGGGCCACGCGGCGATCATGAAGACCCTGCTGCACGATCTTGGCCTGCGCGACCGGCGCGAGCTGCTCAAGGAGATCCTCGAGAACGCGGTGCCGTCGACCCTTCAGGACGTGGTGGTCATATTCGTGACCGTCAGCGGCCGCCGGCACGACGCCCTGGTGCAGGTGAGCTACGCCAACAAGATCTATGCGGCGCCCATCGAGGGGGTCATGCGCAGCGGCATCCAGATCACCACCGCCTCCGCCATCAGCGCCGTGCTGGACATGCTGGCCGCAGGCGACCTGCCGCAGGTCGGTTTCGTGAGGCAGGAACAGATCCCGTTGCCAGCCTTCCTGGCCAACCGGTTTGGTCGCAACTACGCCGCTGCGGATCCCGGCCTTCTGCCGGGCGTTCGCGTAGCCTGAGGCATTCGATGTCCGTGACCCTGAGCTCGCCCCGCCTTGAGGCGCTTGAGATCCTTGGCCGGCTGGGCGTCGCGCCGACCGACCTCGCTGGCGGCGCGATTTTGGCCCGAACGCCCGTGACCGGAGAGGAGATTTGCCGCACGCCTGAACTGTCCGCGGCGGAAGCCGCCGAGCGCATCGACGCGGCGCACCGGGCCTTCCTGGCCTGGCGGCGCATCCCGGCGCCGCGTCGCGGCGAGCTGGTCCGTCTTTTCGGCGAGGAACTCCGGGCGGCGAAGGCGGACCTGGGCCGGCTGGTCACGCTGGAGGCGGGCAAGGTGGTGTCGGAGGGCCTCGGCGAGGTCCAGGAAATGATCGACATCTGCGACTTCGCTGTAGGGCTTTCGCGTCAGCTGTATGGACTCACCCTGGCGACCGAGCGCCCGGACCACCGGATGATGGAGACCTGGCATCCGCTTGGCGTGGTTGGGGTGATTTCCGCCTTCAATTTCCCGGTCGCTGTCTGGTCCTGGAATGCGGCCCTGGCGCTGGTCTGCGGCGACGCGGTGGCCTGGAAACCCTCCGAGAAGACCCCGCTGACGGCCCTTGCGGTCCAGGCGCTATTCGCGCGGGCTGCGGCGCGCTTCGGTCCGGACGCCCCGCCGGATCTCTGCGTCCTGCTCCAGGGCGGGGCCGAGGTCGGCGAGGTTCTTGTGGGCCACTCCGGGGTCCCCCTGGTCTCCGCCACAGGTTCCACCCGTATGGGTCGGCTTGTGGGGCCGCGCCTTGCGGCCCGCTTCGCCCGCGCTCTGCTGGAGCTGGGCGGAAACAACGCGGCGATCCTGGCCCCCAGCGCCGACCTTGAGCTGGCCGTGCGAGCCGTCGCCTTCTCGGCCATGGGCACGGCGGGCCAGAGGTGTACGACCTTGCGCCGGTTGTTCGTTCATGAGTC
Organism: Phenylobacterium sp.; assembly: GCA_046093265.1. GTDB lineage: Bacteria > Pseudomonadota > Alphaproteobacteria > Caulobacterales > Caulobacteraceae > Phenylobacterium. The sequence goes on from JBJTFE010000054.1 coordinate 1,569, forward strand.
CCTGTACGATGAGGTCATCGGCCGTCTCAGGGCGGTCTATGGCCGGGTGATCGTCGGCGACCCGCGGGAGGCGGGAGTCCTTGTCGGGCCGCTCATCGACGAAGCCGCCGGCGAGGCCATGGCGGCCGCTCTTTCCGAGGCCGCCGCAGCAGGTGGCCAGGTGCATGGCGGAGAGCGCGTTGAGCGGCCGGGGACCTACGTCCGGCCAGCTCTCGTGGAGATGCCGGGCCAGTCGGCGGTCGTCCTGCGGGAGACGTTCGCCCCCATCCTCTACGTCATGTCCTACCGCGATCTCGAAGAGGCCATCGCCGCCCAGAACGCGGCCCCCCAGGGCCTTTCCTCCTCCCTCTTCACCCGCGACCTGCAGGAGACTGAACGGTTCCTGTCCGCTGAGGGCTCGGACTGCGGCATCGCCAACATCAACATCGGCCCGTCCGGAGCCGAGATCGGGGGGGCCTTCGGGGGCGAGAAGGAGACGGGTGGTGGGCGCGAGTCCGGCTCTGACAGCTGGAAGGCCTACATGCGCCGGGCGACCAACACCATCAACCATGGCTCCACACTTCCGCTGGCGCAGGGCGTGACCTTCGACGTTTGAACGGACTATCCGGCCTCGGGCTAGGCTGGTATCCCGGTTCCCGCATTTTTCGTGAGTTCCGGCCGTGCGCGGGCGGAAATGTCTTGGATCCGGATTGCCTGATGCAGGCTCTACATCTGGATATCCTCGACTTCGGCGCGCCGAATGAACCCGAACCGTCGGAGTGGCTGCCGCTTCTTGAGGCGGCGATAGAGGGCCGGCGGCGGGTTCGCCTGATCTACAGGGACAGGTCCGGGCATTTGAGCGACCGACTTGTGCGCCCGCTCGGCTTCCTGCCGGAGCCGGGAGCGCGTCGCCTGGTCGCCTGGTGCGAGTCGCGCGGAGCCTTCCGGGTGTTCCGGCTTGACCGGATCGCCGACCTTGAGGTCCGCGAGGATGTCTTTCCCGACGAACCGGGGCGGGGCTTCATCGATTATCTGGGCTGGGTCTGATCCGTCCGGTCCGGAACGAGGGCGCTGCTCCATGTTCCAGCTATCGCAGGGTTTCACTTGACCCGAGGGAGAGCGTCAGGAGAAATGTGTATCTACACGTTTCAGGAGCTCCCATGGTCGACGCCGAGGACCTGCTGACCCCCGCCCATTGCGTCAGCCATACGCTGCAGAGAACGGCGAGGCGCGTTTCGGGGATCTACTCCGAAGAGCTGCGCGCCTGCGGGCTTGGCCGCACACAGTTCCCGCTGCTGGAAAATCTGGCCGTCGCGGACGTCGGGATTTCGACCACGGATCTCGCCCGGCGACTCGACGTGGATCGCACAACGCTGACGCGAATTCTCATTCCGCTCGAGAAGGCCGGCCTGGTCGCCAGAAGATCCGATTCCCGCGACGCCAGGGTCCGCATGGTCACAATCACTCCCGCGGGTCTCTCAAAGCTTGAGGAGGGCAGGGCGGCCTGGCGCCGCGCTCAGGCGCGGACGTTGGCCCTCATTGGAACCGACACCTGGCGAGATCTCGAGACGGACCTTCGCCAACTGCGAAGGGTCCTTTCATGACCTCCACATTGACCGCCTCGCCGCTCCTCTCGGATCCGCCGCTCCGACTTATCGCGAGGATGGCGACCCCGAGCGCCGCCGCCTTTCTCGTCCAGGCGGCCGTCGTCATGGCGGAGACGGTGTTCATCGCCCGGCTGGGTCTGGTTCCACTCGCGGCGATCGCCCTGATGCTGCCGGCCCTGATGCTGATGCAGATGCTTGCCAATGGCGCCATTGGCGGGGCGGTTTCGAGTTCCATCGCCAGGGCGCTCGGGCGGGGCGACAGTGCGGCGGCCCAGGCCCTGGTCTGGCATTCCATCGCCTTGGGGGGGATTGCGGCGGTGGTGTTCGGCGGGCTCTACGCCGTCTGGGGAAAGGCCCTGATCACGGCGACAGGCTCCCCGCAGGGGGTGATCGACGCCGCCCATGAGTATGGGCGTATCCTGTTCCTCGGGCTTGCGCCCATCTGGATCGCCGCCCTGCTCACGTCAGTCGTCCGGGGAACGGGCGACATGCAGTTCCCGGCCCGCCTGATGATCATCGGCTCGCTCGTCCAGGCGCCGCTGTCGGGTGTTCTGATGCTGGGATTGCCCGGGCTTCCGGGTCTGGGGCTCAAGGGCTCCGCCTTGGCTGTCATACTGGTGGCCATCGCAACGTGCCTGATACTGGTCTGGCGACTGACCCGCCCGGGTCGGCCCGTAAGGCTCATTCCCGAGGCCTGCCGCTTTCGGTCTCAGTACTTCGCCGACATTCTGCGTGTCGGCGGTCTCTCGGCTCTCTCGCCGGTGTCCACCGTCTTGACGATCGGCATCCTGAACACCCTGATCGGAAGGTTCGGACTTGAGGCTCTTGCGGGCTACGGGATCGTGGCGCGCCTGGAATTTCTTCTTGTGCCCATGGTCTTCGGGATCGGCGCAGCCCTCACCGCCCTTGTCGGGACCAATATCGGGGCTGGAAACTTCGCGAGGGCTGAGCGGATCGGGTGGACGGGCGCCCTGCTTGCAGCCGGGCTGACCGGAGGGGTGGGTCTGATCCTCGCAATCGCCCCTGGTCTCTGGACGGGTTTGTTCACCCGGGAGCCGGCGACCTTTGCGTCCGGCGCTCTTTACCTTCACATCGTAGGGCCGGCCTTCGCCTTCCAGGGCCTGGGCCTGGCTCTCTACTTCGCCTCCCAAGGCGCCGGCGCCGTGATCTGGCCGATCATAGCCACCCTGCTCCGGTTGGGGGTCTGCGCGGGCGGGGCCGCCGTCGTCATGTCCGCTCCGGAACCCTCTCTGGCCTGTGTGTACGCCTGCATATCGGCCAGCATGGTCGTGTACGGGACGGTCACGGCGATCGCCCTCTGGAGAGGCGCCTGGAGACGGCGGACCGTCTGAGGTCGGTCCGTCGGGCCTGATCAGAAGGTGAAGGCCAGTCCCAGCGATACCGACCGCCCCGGGGATGGAGCTATGTCCTTCAGGTAGGAGGCGTGTTCCCGGATCTCGGCGTCGGTCAGGTTGCGTCCGCGAAGGCTGACCGTGACCGGCGTGTCGGCCAGCGGCCGCCAGGCCAGGCTGGCGTTGATCGCGGTATGGCCGTCCGTTTCGATCTCGAAGGGCGCAGTCCGGGTCTGATCCCCGACATGACGGATCTCGACCGCCGCATCGAGGGTCTCTGACTCCCAGGAAACCTCCCCCGTCACACCGAAGGCGGGAATGCGGGGCGGCGCCCCGAGATCGGTGTCGCCTCGAACGACATCGCCGGACAGGCTCGCCTCCAGGCGCCCCTCAGCCCGGGTGAGCAGGGTCTGGGTAGCTTCAATCTCGAAACCGATGAAGTCCGCATCGGTCTGCCGGAAACTGAAGACCGGAAGGTCATCATAGACCTCTCCTGTCGGCCGCTCCTCGATGAAGCCGTCATAACGTGCAGTCCAGACGTGGGCCTGGATCCGGGTTGCGTCACTGGTCCAGCGCAACGTGGCCTCCAGGGACAGAGCCCTTTCCGAGGACAGGGTCGGGTCACCAACCTCCCAGGTCCCGGTGCCTTCATGAGGGCCGTCGGCGAAGAGTTCGAACTCCGTGGGCGCGCGCCCGCTGAGGGACAGGGTCAGGGCCAGGAAGAGCGGGTCTGAGGGCCGCCAGAAGGCGCCCGCCGAGGCCGAGACATTCGTGAAGGAGCGGGTATCCGGCGTCTTGCTCCAGTCGAGCCCCGCCGCGACCCCCGGCGGACTGGTCTCACGACCGTCCAGTTCCGCGCGCAGTTCGCGAGCGTCAATCCGCAGACCTGCGTCCAGCCCGAACTGGTCGAACTCGAACCTCTGAAGGGTGAAGGCCCCCATCTCGTTGATCTCAACGCCGGGTATGAAGGCCTCTTCGCCAATCGCCTCGAAGTTACGGGTCAGCGCCTGGAGCCCGAAGGCGCCCTGGCGGCCCGGCGATCCCCGCATGACCAGCTCGACACGACCTTCCGTGCCGTCGGACAGGAAGCGCGTGCCGGCCTTGCCTTCTTCGATCTTGATCTCCGCGTGCTCGTAGTCGGCCCGCCCCACAGCCAGCCGGACCTTTTCGATCCAGCCGTCGTGGACGGGGGTCTCACCTCTCAGGTCCCAGCGGGTCTGCTTCATGTGAAGCCGGATCAATTCGGGCTCGGAGTCGCTGACGATCTGCTCGAAGGGCAGCCCGTAGCCTGTGTCAGTTCTCTTCACCGAGAGGCCGATGAAGCCGCCATCATCCCCGACCAGGGAAGCTCCCAGGCCCCAGGCGTCGGCCTCCAGCGAAACGTTTCTCAGGGTCTTGTCAGCCGACCGAACCAGGCCTTCCTCCGCAGCGAGGCGATCGGACACCGGCCTCACCGGCGTGGCGTAGTCGTCGGATCGCCGCGTAGATCCGTCGAAGACGAGGACAAGAGGACCGGCGTCCACCATCGCGGCGCCGGAAGCAGCCCGGCCGTTGTCGGCGGATGACCAGGAGATCGCGCCGCGGCCTTCCATCCGCCCATCAGGTCGTCGGGAGGGCACCCTGTCGTCCAGGACATTGACGACACCTCCTATGCCGGACCCTCCGTAGGCGAGGGTCGATGGCCCCCGGAGCACTTCGATCCGGCTTGCCTGACCGGCCTCAGTGGGCACGGCGTGGTCGGGAGACAGGGAACTGGCGTCGACCATACCGACGCCATTCTGAAGCAGGAGGACCCGGGGACCGGCAAGGCCGCGGATGACCGGACGGCTGGCGCCGGGGCCGTAAGCCGTAGACCTCAGGCCTGGAAGGCCGGAGAGAAGGTCGCCGATGCCAGCAGGAGGGGCGAGGCTGATCTTCTCGGCGGAGAGGAGGTTTACACTTGTAGTGATCGTGTCGAGGGAGACCGCGTATGGGGCGGCCGTCACCACAAGCTCGTCGACCGTGGACGGTTCAGACTGCGCCTGCGCGGGGACGGCGGCGAGAGCGATAAGAGCGCCGACGGCGGAACTTGCGAGGAGACTCTGGGGATGCATGGGCTTTGCCTGAAGAAATCTGATCCGGCATATGTTATGTAATAACATCATGCAAGTCGAGGCCGCGGGTCCGCGCGCGCGCCCTGGGCGTATCGATCCTCACGAAGACGTGAACGAATGTGTTGCATCTGCAGCCGGCGCTGGAGGCTCCTTTACTCGTGGGGTTCATTGAGGGCCCGATTGCGAAAAGGAACGCCATCATGTTCGGAGAAGTGCTTGAAACCTTCATTATCTTTGGGTCCATCGCGGCGATCGTCCTTGGCAGCCAGTACCTGAACATGCGCAGGCGCTCCCGGGTTCACGAGACCATCGAGATGGCCATGAAACAGGGTCAGCCCCTGCCGCCTGAGCTCGTGGACCTGATCACCAACCGGGATCCCGACTCCCAGACGCCCAGCGACCTTCGTTGGGGCCTGATCGCCCTCTCCGTAGGGGTCGGCCTCGCCATCTTCGGGCAGGTCATGGGCGCCGTCGAGACCGAGGCCCGCACGGTCTTGACCGGTGTCGCCGCCATTCCCGGCTGCATCGGCATTGCAGGGGTGCTCCTGCACTTCCTGGGTCGCAAATCCTCGTGACCTGTGTCTGTACCGTCGACACCCTCCTCGGAAGAGTCTCTGGACCGGCCTCTCGCCGGCCGCGCCGCAACCGGCGACATCGAGGCGTTCGCAGGCCTCGTCCGGCGGAACCTGGCCTCGTTGCGTAGCTTCCTGCGACGGCTCGGGGCTCCTCCAGACCTTGCCGATGACCTGGCTCAGGACGCGATGGTCGCCGCCTTCGAACGCATCGCCGACTACCGAGGCGACGGCGCCTTCGGCGGGTGGGTGCGCAGGATCGCCGCCCGGCGTTACCTGCGCACCCTGCGCGCCAGCCGCCGGTTCGAGTCCCTGGACGAGGCGCCTGAAGCCTATGCGCCGGCGCCGGATACCGGAAGGCGCCTGGACCTGGACGCCGCATTGGCGCGACTTCCGGAAGCCCAGCGTCTCTGCGTGAGCCTGCAGCACGGGGCGGGCTACACCGGGGCGGAAATCGCAAGCGCCCTGAGCTTGCCGGAGGGGACTGTGAAGTCGCATATCGCACGTGGGCTTGAGCGCCTGCGGCAGGACCTGGGAACCCCCTGATGACCGAGACCCAAGACACCGAGACCTCCGAGTTCTCACGCCGGCTCGACAGCCTCTTTGAGACACCGGCGCCTGGCCTGCAGGCCCTCGAGCTGGAGGCCCGCATCCGTAGGCGCATCATCCGCCGGCGACGTTTCCGGGCCATGGTGCTCGGCCTGGCCGGGCTCACCGGGGTGGTGATCGCTCTTCGCAGCCTGACAGAGGCCCAGTTTCCAGAGCGGCATGCCGAGGCGCTCTTTGGCAGGCTCGCTGGGAATTCCCGGCTCGATCTCCTATATGGTTCCGTAGGGGCAGGGGTGATCGAACCTGTCGCCCTCGCCGGCGTTCTGGCTCTTCTCGGGCTGGCGCTCGCGAGGGTCCTTGAGGAGGTCTGAAACCATGTCGGCGCGTGCGTCTGCGGCGGAGAGCCGCATCAGCGTCCGGGATATTCGTCACCGCAAGGGCGGCGCGCCCCTGGTCTGCCTGACTGCATACAGCGCGCCGATGGCCAAACTTCTGGACCCGCACTGCGACATCCTCCTCGTAGGGGATTCCGTCGGCATGGTGCTCCACGGCCTGCCCAGCACGGTGGGCGTGACCCTCGACATGATGATAATGCATGGCCAGGCCGTCATGCGGGGCTCCCGGCGGGCGATGGTGATCTCCGAGGCCAACCCCTCTGCGACCCCCTCCACCACAAGGGCGAAGACGCCCGCCTCGACGGCGCCGCGCATTTCGG
>JBJTFE010000055.1:0-3971 GCA_046093265.1 Phenylobacterium sp.
GCCCCGCCCCGAGCGGCTGGTGGCCGCGACCGGCCGCGCGCCCTCCCGCCTGACCCCGGCCCGCGCCCGGGTCCTGGAGGCCGCCAACCTGGGCGCCGCGCCAGCCGCAGAGCTCGCCCGGCGGGCGGGCGTGTCGGCCGCGGTGATCAAGGGGCTCCTCGACGAGGCCGCCCTGGAACTGGTGTTCGCTTCCCGGTCGGATGGCTTTGGCCCCCCGGACCTCGAGCGTCCCGCGCAGCCGCTAAACGCCAGTCAGGCAGCCGCTGCGGCCGGTCTGCGCGACATGATCTCGGGCGGCGGCTTCCAGGTCGCCCTGCTGGACGGTGTGACCGGGTCAGGGAAGACCGAGGTCTACCTGGAGGCGGTTCGGGCGGCCCTGTCCGCCGACCCTGCCGGGCAGGTGCTGATCCTTCTGCCGGAGATCGCCCTGACCCAGGCCCTGATCGCCCGGGTCGCGGAGCGGTTCGGCGCGCCGCCGGGTGAATGGCACTCGGGGATCGCGCCGCCCGCCCGCCGGCAGGTCTGGGACGCCGTGGCCGACGGACGCTGCCGTATCGTGGTCGGCGCGCGCTCAGCCCTGTTCCTGCCCTTCCGACGCCTGTCCCTCGTGGTCGTCGACGAGGAGCACGACACGTCCTTCAAGCAGGAGGACGGCTTCATCTACCAGGCGAGAGACCTGGCGGTCGTCCGCGCCAAGCTGGAAGGCGCCGCAGTGATCCTGGCCTCGGCCACGCCGTCGCTGGAAAGCCTGCGCAACGCCGAGACCGGGCGATACCGCTGGCTCAGGCTCGCCGCCAGACATGGCGAGGCCCGCCTGCCCGACATTTCCCTTGTGGACCTCAGGGAGACCCCGCCGGAGAGCGGACGGTGGATCTCTCCGCCCCTCGCGACCGCCATGGCCGAGACCCTCGCTGCGGGGGAGCAGACCCTGCTCTTCCTCAACCGCCGGGGCTATGCGCCGCTCGTCCTGTGCCGGGCCTGTGGCCAGAAGCTCACCGCGCCGGACACCGAGTCCTGGCTGGTCGAGCACCGGTACACCAATCGCCTAGTCTGCCACCTGACCGGGTTCTCCATGCCGCGTCCGGCGACCTGTCCGCACTGCGGGGCCGCCGAGTCCCTGGTCTCCATCGGCCCGGGGGTCGAGCGGCTGGAGGAAGAGGCCAGGGCCCTCTTCCCCGACGCACGGATCGCGGTTTTCTCGTCGGACACTGTGCGCAGCGCCACCGACGCCCGAACCCTTGTGGAGGCCATGGAGGCCGGGGAGTTCGATATCCTGGTGGCCACCCAGGCGGCCGCAAAGGGGCACAACTTCCCCAACCTGACTCTGGTGGGCGTGATTGACGCCGACCTTGGCCTGCGGGGCGGCGACCTCAGGGCGGCGGAGCGCACCTTCCAGCTCCTGGCCCAAGCGACAGGCCGGGCCGGCCGGCGCGATCGTCCAGGCCGGGCCCTGATCCAGACCTGGGCGCCAGAGCATCCCGTCATGCAGGCCCTCAGGGCGCAGGACCGGGACGCCTTTGTGCGAACGGAACTGGATGAGCGGGAACTGGCGGGTCTCCCGCCCTTCGGCCGCCTTGCAGCCGTCGTGGTCTCCGGCCGGGATCCCCCGACCCTGGAGGCCTTCGTCCGGGAAATGGCGGCGGCGGCGCCGAACGCCGAGGGCGTGGAGGTCTTCGGCCCGGCCGATGCGCCCCTGGCCCTTGTGCGGGGGCGGCGGCGCAAGCGGTTCCTGGTGCGCGCCGACCGGCAGGTCGACCTGTCCGCCTACATGGCCGCCTGGAAGGCCCGGGTGAAGCCGAGGGGGTCGATCCGCCTGACGGTCGACATCGACCCCTACAGCTTCTTCTGAGGCCCCGGCGGGGCTGGGGGGTCAGTGACCCGCTTGGCTTTCCTTCCTTGTCTTGGCGTTCCGGGCGACGATGTTGAGAATCTCGACCCCCACCGAGAAGGCCATTGCAGCGTAAATGTAACCTTTGGGGATGTGCACGCCGAAACCGTCCGCCACGAGGACCATGCCTATCATCAGCAGGAACCCGAGGGCCAGCATCACCACGCTGGGATTGTTGTGGATGAAATTGGCGAGGGGATCCGCCGCGAGAAGCATAACCATCACCGTAATCACGACGGCGACGATCATGATCGGCAAATGATCCGTCATCCCGACCGCCGTCAGGATTGAGTCGATCGAAAACACCATATCGATCAATATGATCTGGAAAATCACAGCGCCGAAGTTGGCCGCGACAACCCCCGTCTTGTCCAGGAAATCGGCAGGCTTCGGGTCCACGATGCCGTGAATCTCCTTGGTCGCCTTCCAAAGAAGAAAGAGGCCGCCGGCGATCAGGATCAGGTCGCGCCACGAGAAAGTCAGGTCAACGGCGCCGGCCGAACCGCCGAGCGAGAAGACCGGGTCTGTGAGGTGGACCAACCAGGCGAGGGTTGAGAGCAAGGCAAGGCGCATGACAAGCGCCAGGCTGATCCCGAGCCTTCGCGCCATTTCCCGCTGACCTTCCGGCAGCTTGTTGGAGAGGATCGAGATGAAGATCAGGTTGTCTATGCCGAGAACCACCTCCATCGCGATGAGGGTGATCAGGGCCGCCCAGGCGGCGGGGTCGGTCAGAAGGGGGATTATGGCGTCCATGCGGCGCAATCTAGGCGACAATCCGCCGACCGCCAGTGGTGAACCTGCAAAACCGCCGGAAGATTGGGCGGGAGTTGGGTCGCCGGAGGTGCAAATGCAGGCGCCGGGCGCCGCCCAGGCAGGCGCCATGTGTCACAGCCTGTCGTGAACGGGACCCGGGAGGGCCAGTCAGGCCAAATTCTGATTCCTTACCAGAACCCTCTGTTTCCCAAATTGTCGACGGCGAAACCTGGAGTCCGTCGGTCTCAGACCACCCTATATGTTATAATCTATCTTGCACCTATGTTATGTTTACATGACAACGGTTTTATCAAAACGTGTCTTATGGTATGAATTTTTCAAATTTTGCGACGTTTAACTTTCAAACAACGCATATTTGTACTTAATTTTTTCCTCCGACGCCGGCGCGTTTACACTTTTCTCACAGCCCGATCAGACCGCCGACACCTCTCAGAGACTTGCATTCAGGATCCATAGGCGTTAGAAGCCCTCTGAGGTGCTGGAAGCGGAGGCGGAATGTTCAGGCGCGCCGTACACATCCTTGTCGGAGCTTTCGTGTCGGGGGTCGTGGCCTTCGCGCCAATCTCGAGCGCCCTGGCGGATCGTTACTGGCAGTGCGCGCCCTTTGCTCGCCTTGTGTCCGGGATCCAGATTTTCGGCGACGCCCACACCTGGTGGCGCCAGGCGACCGGCCGCTACGAGACGGGAACGGCGCCCCGGGCGGGGTCGGTTCTGTGTTTCAAGCCTTACGGTTCCATGTCCCTCGGACACGTCGCCGTCGTCAGCCAGGTACTGACGGATCGCGTCATCCAGATCACCCACGCCAACTGGTCGCGTATCGGCGGTTCGAAAGGGCAGATTGAACGCGATGTTACGGTCATTGACGTCTCGCCCCAGGGCGACTGGTCCCGCGTGAAGGTCTGGTATGATCCGGTTCGTGACATCGGAACCAGCGCCTATCCGACTTACGGTTTCATCTATCAGGACGCCCAGGCGGCCCGGTTGGCTTCAAGTCAACTCAACACAGCGCAGACTGCTGCGCTGACCGTTGCCCAGAGCGCCGCCAGCCAGGTCGCTTCGACCGTTCGCCCCGGGGCCTCGCCCCTGTCCATCCTCGGCCAGGCGGCGGACGCGGGAGACAGGATCGCCGCGCTGATCCAGTCGGTGACTGCACCCCAACAGCAGCGTTAGGCCCTGGAGGCCGACCTGTCCGCCGCCCTCGGCCTGAAGGTCGAAATCGTCGACCGGGGCGGTCAGGGCGAGGTGCGGGTCCGCTACGCCGCCCTGGAGCAGCTGGACGAAATCTGCCGCCGGCTCTCGCGCCGGTAGG
>JBJTFE010000056.1:0-2666 GCA_046093265.1 Phenylobacterium sp.
TCGCGGATGCTGGCGTCGAAGAGCTGGACCTCCTGGGTGACCAGGCCGATCCGGCCACGCAGCTCGGCCAGCCGGGCTTGGCGGATGTCCACGCCGTCCAGGGTCACCGCCCCTACCTGGGGATCGTAGAGCCGGAAGAGCAGGCGGGTCAGGGTCGTCTTGCCGCTGCCGGTCCGGCCGAGGAGGCCGATCACCTCTCCGGCGGGAACGTGCAGGTCAAGGTTGCGGATGACCGGCGTGTCCTCACGGTAGGCGAAGCTGAGCTGTTCGAACCCGATGGCGGGGGCGTCAGTGCGCCGGTCGCGCCAGCCCGCGCCGGGGCCATCCCTCAGGGCTGGCTGGAAGGCGCGCAGGTCACGAATTCGGTTCAGGCTGGCCGAGGCCGCCTGGAACTGCTGCAGTTGCTGGCCGATCAGCAAGATCGGCAGGGACATCATCCCGGCGTACTGCATGAACATGAAGACCGTGCCGATGGTCGCCTCGCCGCGCTGGAACAGCCAGACCCCCAGCGCCAGGGCGAGCCCGAAGCCGATGGAGAAGAGCCCGCTGGCGGTCAGGAAGATCCAGTGTCCACGCCGGGCGGCCGAGACGTTGGCGATCAGCAGCTCCTTGTTCACCTCCGCCATGCGCCGCATGACATGGGGGCCGCCGCCATTGGCCCGAACGTCGTCCAGACCGGCGAGCCTCTCCTCGAGGAAACCTGAAAAGGCCGACCAGGCCTCGCGAAGCCTCTCCCATCGCCCGCCTGCGATCCTGCGGATGGCGTGCAGCACCAGGCCCGCGACGACTGCGAAGCCGGTCAAGAGGGCGCCGATGCGCCAGTCCTGCAGGTAGAGCACGATGAGGATACCGGCCAGCAGCAGGGCGCCGCCGATGATCTGCAGGATGAACTGGGAGAAGAAGGCCGCCAGGGCCGCCACGTCGCCGTCCACCCGCTCGATCAGCTCCCCGGGCGACCGGGCGTTGTGGAAGGCCATGTCGAGGTTCAGGGCGTGGGTGGCCAGGTCCTGGCGCATCCGGTTGGTGGCGGACCATCCCAGCTGCTCGCTGAAATAGGTCGAGCCGATCTGCAGGACCTGGGCCAGCAGGGTGACGGCGATGAACAGGCCGGCCAGCATCCAGAGGCGCTCGAGCGGAGCGTTGGCGCCGCCGTGCGCCGCCGTGTCGATGAAGCTCCGGATGATCTGGGGCGAGGCCAGCTGGACCGCCGTCCCCGCCACGAGGAACACCGCCAGGGTGGCCAGCTTGCGCCCCTCCGGCCTCAGGTAGTCGGCCAGCACGGCGGCCCCGTCGACCGTAGCCTCCGCCTTACGCCCTGTTGAACGCGGATCGGTGCTTGCCGCCGGTGAACTCAACGCCCCGTGAACCTCGCCGGTCGCTTCTCGAGGAAATGGGCGACGCCCTCGTTGAAGTCCTCGGACTTCAGGCTGAGGGCCATGTCGGCGTTGGCGTCGACGATCGCTTCGGAGAGGGACTGGAACGGGCTGTTCCAGAGCTCGCGCTTCATCACCGCCAGCGACCGTGGCGAGACCTCGTTGGCCAGCATGCGCGCGTAGGCCATGACCTCGTCACGGAAGCTCTCGGCTTGGAAAACCCTGTTGACCAGGCCGATCCGCAGCGCCTCGGCGGCGTCCACCCGGCGGGCCGAATAGAGAAGGTCCGCGGCGTTGGCCATGCCGACGATCCGCGGCAGCAGCCAGGAGATCCCGTGCTCTGCGATCAGGCCGCGCCGGGAGAAGGCTGTCGTGAAGACCGCCCCGTCCGAGGCGAAGCGGATGTCGGTGTACAGGGCCATGACCATGCCCAGGCCGGCGCAGGCGCCGTTGATCGCCCCGAGGATCGGCTTGGGGACCGCCGGGAAATAGGCGTACTGGAGCCGGAAGTCCGGGCGCGAGGTCGGGTCGAAGGCGTCCGGCGCCCCGCCGCCCGTTCCCCCGGCGGACACGGCGCCCTGCAGGACGTCCATGTCCGCCCCGGCGCAGAAGCCGCGCCCGGCGCCGGTCAGGACGATGACCTTGACGGCGGGATCATCCGAGGCCTCGCGCATGGCCTGCCGGAGCTCGGCCTCCATCACGCCGCGCCAGGCGTTCAGACGATCAGGGCGATTGAGGGTGACCGTCGCCACCCCCGCCTCCACCTCGTAGAGGATGTCTTCATAGGCCATGACGGCCGGTCCGGGGCCCTGGGGCCCCGCTCCCTCAGACGTCCTTGCGGCTGTAGATCGAGCGCTTGGGCTGGGCCGTCACGCGGTGGATCATGGGCTCGAAGGCCGACAGCGGCATGGACTCATAGGCCGGGTCGAAGCTGTTCTGATCGTAGAGGTGGCAGAACTGGGCCGTGTACTCGAACCAGGGGTGGCCCCGGAACTCGTCGCGCATGTCGCGGTCCAGACCCAGGTGATGGAAGAAATAGTAGCCCTGGAAGATCCCGTGCTTGTCCATCATCCACCAGTTCTGCTCGGAGATGTAGGGCTTCAGGATCATGGCTCCCAGCTCGGCGTGGTTGGACGGCGCCAGGATGTCGCCCACGTCGTGCAGCAGGGCGCAGACCACATACTCCTCATCCCGGCCGTCGCGGTGGGCGCGGGAGGCGGTCTGCAGGGAATGCTCCAGGCGCGTCACGGCGAAGCCGCCGGCGTCTTCCTCGAGCATTTTCAGGTGGGCGAT
>JBJTFE010000057.1:0-20239 GCA_046093265.1 Phenylobacterium sp.
TCAGACTGACGGGTCCGCCCATCCTGGCGAGCGTGTAGCCCTCCACCGTGAGGTCCCGGACCTCGGCGTCGCCCGCGAAACGCCAGGCGTCGACACCGCCTTCCAGGCGCCCCGTCAGGTTCGCTGCGCCGAGCCCCTCAGACGCCAGAATCCGGGAAAGCGAAGGGGCGGAGAGGTTGACCTGCAGGCCCGCTGCTCCCGTCTGCGAGGCTTCAAGATCAACCGGGCCCCGAACCGTCGCCCTGGCGGCGTCCGCGATGAAGGTGAGATCAACCTCGTAGCGCCCCCTTCCGGCCCCGCGTCGAACCGCCTCGCCTCGGGCTGAGCCGGTCAGCTGCAGCTGGCGACCGAGCCGTTCCGCCAGGGGTCGGGTCCATGTGGACGCGGAAAGGTCCACCTGGCCCGTGAGGTTTCCGCCAGAAGGGTTCCAGCCCCCCTCGATGGCCACCGGCTGGGTCTCTCCCGAATTCAGGTCGGCCCTCAGACGTCCCTGGTCGACCTTGCCGTCCGCCGCGACGGACAACCGGAAGGCCTTGTCCGGCGCCACCCCGGCCGCCCCGGCGAGCGCGCCTCCTTGCGCCTCCAGCGCCTCCAACCGGACCTTGAGGGGACGATCCGGTCCGAGGTCAATATCAAGCGACAGATGATCACCCGCGTGAAGAAGGCTTTCGGCGCCAAGGCGAGACGAGACCCCCCCGTCATCCCTGCGCAGTTGAAGCTCGCCGCTGACGCGAAAAGCGCCGCGCCTGGTGCTGAAGGCCGGCTCCGACTCCACATTCGCCGTCAACCTGGAAATCGTCACCGTCACCGGCAGTCTCAGGTGAGGTCGCGCAGGCCCGAGAACGGGGCGACGCAGAACCCGGACCTCCTCCGCCGTTGCGCTGCTCACAAGGATCTCACGACCGGCGAGGCTTAAGGGGTTCCAGTTCATCCGGATCACCCGGACCTCGATCCAGACGCCCTTTTGGTCACGGATCGCCAGCCGCCGGAGGGCGAAACCTCCCAGCGGATCACCCGAAAGTCCCTGCGCCTCGATACGCCCCAGCCGGCCGGCCGGCAGGCCGTCCACGAGGGACTCCAAAAGGGCGAGACCCTTCGGCGTGCGCAGGGCGAGGGGCGTCGCGGCCGCCAGCACCACGAGAAGCAAGGCAAGCCCGCCCGCGATCGCGAACCCGAGGCGAAGCGCCCGGCGCCAACGCTTCCCTGCGGCAGGTTGGGGTGTTGAAGCTGCGGTCAAAAGCTTTGCCCGATGCTCACATAGACCTGGTAACCCGGGTCCCCGGACCTTCGGTTCAGCGGAAAGGCAAGGTCGAAGCGGATAGGCCCGAAGCCGAGATCGTACCGGACGCCAAGGCCGGCCCCGATGTTCAGACCATCAAACGCGGGTTCCTGATAGCGGCCGACAGAGCCTGCGTCGGCGAAGGCGACAAGGCCCCACCTGTCGGACAGGCGATGTCGAACCTCGCCTGAGACCTCCACCAGGGACAATCCGCCGACCGGGGTGTCGTCAGCAAGGTGTGGGCCGATCCCCTGGAAGACATATCCCCTGACAGAACCGCCGCCGCCAGCGTAGAACCGGCGGGAGGCTGGGACTCCGGAAAGCGTTCCGCCGAGGATGGCCCCCGTTCGCGCCCTGACCGCGAGCACCGTCGCCTGTTCGGGACCCAGCGGCAGGTAGGCCGAACCCTGAATGGAGGCCTTCACATAGCTCAGCGTTACCGAACCGGCGATGAGCGTCGGTTCCGCGCGGATGTCCACCCGCCAGCCTGTCGTCGGATTTAGGACGTTGTCGGTGCTGTCGAAGGCGAGCGCACCGAGCACCGATCCGATGACCTGCTCCCGCCGCAAAACCACTGCGGCTGAAGGGGACTTCTCCCGGGTCTGGGTGTATTCCAACGCGCTCCCGACCGTGACGTAGGCGACCTCGGACCGCCGGCGTTGAATATCGGCGCGAACCTCAAGTCCGGTCTCATCATAGGCGGAGGTTTCGCGGCGATACCCCGCCGCATAGCCGTTGAGCGACTGTCGAAGACGCCGCCAGTGCGGCAGCGTCACCTGAACCCCCAGGCGGCTGTCAATCGTCGAGGCCCGACCAAACACCGCGCTCGTGTCAGCCATTCCAAGCTGATTGAAGTGCGACCAGCGCATATCGGCGCCGAGTCCGTCACTACTGGAAAAACTGGCCCCCGCCTCCAGCCGCCTTGGCTTGCGGTCCGTCAGGGCCACCACCACGGGCCGCACGCCGTCCTCCATCGCCGCCTCCGGCGGGGTGAGGGTCACGGTGACCTGATCGTAGGCGCCGCTCTCCACTAGGCCCTTCTCCAGGCCGGCGATGGCGTCGGGATCGTAGATCGCACCAGGTTTCCAGGGCGACAACCCCGCAAGCCAGGCAGGCCGGGTTCGGCCGTCCGTTTCCAGTCGAACCGGCCCGAGGCGCACCGGTCCGCCCGAATTGATCCGGAACCTCGGACGAAGGGTCTGGTCGGCGTGATCGACAATCACCTCCCTCGGACCGATGAAGGCGTCGGCATAGCCCTGCTTCTGGATGGCAGCGAGCACCCGCCCTTCTGCCGAGACGACATCGATCGCGCGCACCGGCTGGCCGGGCGTCAGGCGCAACTGATCGCGGCCAAGGGCCTGGATCGACGGATCGGGGGCAGGATCGATCCACTCAATCGAAACATCCTGGATCCTGAACTGCGGTCCGGGGGTGACCTCCACAAAGGGTTCGGCGCGGGAGTCTTCGGAAACGCCGGACTGAAGGCTGAAGGCGTAGTAGCCCTCGGACCTGAGCACCGCAGCGGCCTCCGAAGCCGCCGCATTGGCCCTTTGTCGGGAGTCGAACCGATTGCGAGCGGGCCGATCCGTGGTTCCGACCGCAGTCTCAATCCGGATCCGGAGGTCTGCGGGCAAGTCACCGCGGACCTGAGCGCGCAATTGCGGCGCCGCAAGCGCCGGAAAGGCCCCCAGAAGCGTGAGCCCGGCAAGCCCCGCCAGGAACAGTCTCGACTCGGCCAAACCTCGCCTCCGATCCGCGCGAACAGATAGCGCGCCCTCGCCGCGCATGTCACTCGCCGAGGCGACCTCCCCTGCGCCCGGAATTCGGGCAGGCGCCCGGAAAAGCAGCGCTGCGCGGGCGGCTGGTCGCCAAATCCTTCGCCTCAAGCTATGCAAGGGTCCTGTTTTCCGGGCTTGTCGCCTTCGTATCCGAACGGAGGGGAGCACCGGGTGAGATACGCCTTGACTGACGCGCCGACGGGTCGCGGTGCGGATGCGCCTGCGGCCGCACCCTATGACGAGATGGTGAGCCCCTCCGGGGCCGTGAGACCACACTACGCAGCCCTCGCCCGGCGGGTGGCGAGCCTTTCCGAGGAGGACCTCACGGAAAGGCAGCGGCTCCTGGAGCGGTTCTTCCTGCTGCAGGGCATTACCTTCACGGTCTACGGTGCGGAAAGCTCCACCGAGCGGATCATCCCTACGGACCTCCTGCCGCGCATCATCCCTGCGGAGGAATGGGCGACGATCGAGGCGGGCCTGGTGCAGCGTCTTCGGGCGCTCAACATGTTCCTGGCGGACATCTACAGCGACCAGAAGATCCTGATGGACGGTGTGGTCCCGCGCGAGCTGGTCCTGGGCGCGCCGTCCTACCGGCGCGAGATGCAGAACCTCTATGTCCCGCATCAAGCCTACGCCAACGTCTGCGGCAGCGACTTGATCCGCAAGCCGGACGGGGGGTTCGCCGTGCTGGAGGACAATCTTCGCGTTCCCTCCGGTGTCTCCTACATGCTCGCTAACCGGGAGGCCGCCAAGCGCACCTTCCCCGGGTCCTTCCGCATGGCGGGCGTGCGCCGGATCGAGCAGTATCCCGACCTCCTTCTTTCCACTCTGCGCAGCATGGCGGCGGACTGGCGGCCCAACCCGCAGGTCGTCGTCCTGACCCCGGGGGTCTACAATTCGGCCTATTTCGAGCACGCCTACCTTGCTCGGCTCATGGGCGTGCCCCTGGTCGAAGGCCGCGACCTCGTGACCCACGACAACATGATCTACATGCGAACGACCACCGGTCTGCGGCGGGTGGACGTCATCTACCGGCGGGTCGACGACGACTTCATCGACCCCCTTACCTTCCGGCGGGATTCCAGCCTGGGCGTCGCCGGCCTGTTCAACGCCTACCGCGGCGGGAACGTAGTGATCTGCAACGCCCCGGGCACCGGCGTGGCGGACGACAAGGCGGTCTACGCCTACGTGCCCGAGATCATCAGCTACTATCTCGGGGAAGACGCCATCCTCCCGAACATTGAGACCTTCCTGTGCCGCGAACCGTGCCAGCTGTCCCACGTGCTGGCCAACCTCGACAAGCTGGTGGTCAAGGCGGTCGGCGCCTCCGGGGGCTACGGCATGCTGGTCGGACCGCACGCCAGCCGCGCGGAGCGTGAGAGCTTTGCCGAGGCCCTTCGGGCGGACCCTGAGAACTACATCGCCCAGCCGACCATCCAGCTGTCCACCGCGCCCTGCCTCATCGACGGCGCCATCGACCCGCGGCATGTGGACCTCAGGCCCTTCATCCTGTCCGGCGACAAGATCCGCGTGACGCCGGGAGCCCTGACCCGCGTGGCCCTGCGGAAGGGCTCCCTCGTGGTCAATTCCAGCCAGGGCGGCGGCTCCAAGGACACCTGGGTGCTGGGCGAGGCGGAGACCCCGGAGGCTGCGCCATGATGCTCGCCCGCGTCGCCGACAGCCTCTACTGGATCGGCCGTTATGTTGAGCGCGCCGAGCACATGTGCCGCCTAGCGGATGTGCTCCTGAACGCCACCCTGGACCGGACGGAAAGCTCCGGCCAGGTCGCTCGGATGGTGATCTCGGCCGTCTCGGACGGCGAGCACCCCGAAGACGTCTCCCCCTGGGACGCCGCCATGGCGATCACCATGGAGAGCGGAGACAGCGACTCCGTGACTGCGGCCCTGGCCAGAGCTCGGGAGAACGCCCGACAGGTAAGGGACCAGCTCACCACCGAGACCTGGGAGAGGCTGAACCTGATCTATCTTCGGGTCACCGGCCCCAGGGCGAACCGGGAGTTCACCGACGCCCCGTCCCAGTTCCTGCACGACATCATCGCAGACCTGCACCTCTTCAAGGGTGCTGCGGACGCCACCATGAGCCATGGCGAGGGCTGGGGCTTCCTGCAGCTGGGGGTCTTTATCGAGCGAGCCCAGTTGACGGGAAAGCTGCTGCAGGCCGGGTTCGGCCGAAGCCTTGGCCGGCCGGTCACCGAGCATGCGGCCATGACCGCCCTGCTCCGGATGAGCTGCGCCCTGGAACCCTATCTGCGCAAGCATACGGCCGATATCCAGCCGCGCCTGATCCGCCAGTTCCTGATGTTCGACGAGGACTTCCCCCGTTCCCTGCGGTTCACCACGGCGCGCATCGAAGAGCACCTCTCCAGCGTCGGCCGGAATGTCGATCTGGGCGGCGCGGCGGGGCCTGAACGCCTGGCCGGTCGTCTCAAGGCCCGGCTGCTCTATGCCGAGGCCGAGACCCTGGCCGCCGAGGACTCCGACCTGCTGGTGGCGACCGTCCTTGAGGAATGCGCCCGACTGCACGCCGGCATCTACGACACCTTCGTCGCCTACTCCCTTGAAATGCGGCTTCCCGCCTAGGACCGGTCATGCTTCTCGAGGTCAGACACGTCACCCGATACCATTACGCCGCGCCGGTCCGGGAGAGCGTCATGGAGGTCTGGATGCAGCCGCAGAAGACCCCACGGCAGCGACTGACCAGCTTCGACCTGGAGCTCGAGCCCGCCGCCCAGGTGTTCTCCTACGCCGACCCCTTCGGCAACGCCGTCTATCACTTCGATTATCCTCAGCCGCACGACCAGCTGACGATCACGGCCCGGTCAGTGGTCGAAACCACGGCGCCGGAGAGCCTGCCCGAGGCCCTGGACATCGGCGAATGGGACCGGCTGCGCAGTGATCGCGTGCTGGGCGAAAACTTCGATTTCCTTCGGCCGCAAGGCTTCTGCATCGAGACCGACGCGCTTCGCGGCTTCATCTCGGAGCACGCCCTGGACAGGCTCCGCGCCCGCGACCCGCTGACCGCCGTTCGCCGGCTGGCCGAGACCATCTACGACGCCTTCGACTACGAGCCCGGGGTGACAGACGCCGAAAGTCCGATTGATCTGGCCCTGTCGGCCCGGCGCGGCGTCTGCCAGGACTTCGCGCACATCATGATCACCGTGTGCCGCAGCTGGGGCATTCCCGCGCGCTATGTCTCCGGCTACCTCTTCACGGACCGGGAGGGCGGCGACCGCTCGGACCCTGACGCCTCCCACGCCTGGCTGGAGGTCTTCCTGCCTTCGATCCGCTGGATCGGCTTTGATCCCACCAACAACATCCTGGCGGGCGAGCGGCACGTGTCGGCCGCCATCGGCCGGGACTACGCGGATATTCCGCCCTCCCGCGGGGTCTACAAGGGGGAGGCCGAAAGCCAGCTGGCGGTCGGGGTGAACGTACGCCGGGCCCGGCCGACGGCGGGGGAGCCCGAGTTCATGCGTCTCGCCAGCCCCAGCTTCGCGCGCGGCGGCGGACGGCGGCGGCCGGGCTCGGGCGCCTTCCTGCTCGAGCGCCAGCAGCAGCAACAGCAATAGGCTGCCCGTAAAATAGTTGCACACGGCGTGCCGATATCTCAATCTCCCCGACATGAGAGGGAGGACAAGCCTGCGCGCCACCGAAGGCGCCGGCCGCCGGTGGGCGGGCCACCCTCCTGCGCGTGACTGTGTTCAGCCCGGCTCCACCGCAGTCGGTGGACGACGCAGGCCCCGGAAGCCGGCCGCCAGCACGGCGAGGACCACCACTTCAATGAGGATGGGGGCGACCTGGCTGAGGGTGAACCCTGAAGCCACGAGATTGAGAAGTCGGCCGGCCAGGGCCGCGACGATGAGGCAGACCGGACCCAGCAGCAACCGGCCGTCAGCCCGAAGGGCGGCGGCGACCGACAGCCCGCCGGTCGCGGCGAAGAGCCCCGCGATGTCCGCCCGCAAGGTCGCTCGCCCCAACTCCCCATTCACCAGGACGCCCAGCTGGGGCGCGATAGAGGCGGGATCCAGCCAGATCCGCGCCGCCAGCATGATCGACAGAAGCCCGACCGCTCCCAGGACAATCCTCAAGGCCAGCATCGGGCCCTCCCCTTCCCTGTTTTCCTCCGCCCAGCCTAGGCCAGGGCGGATCGACTCGCCACCGCCCGTCCCGGAGCCCGCGCATGACGCTTGAGTACGACCTCTACTGGTCCTTCAGGTCCCCGTATTCCTACCTGGCGACCCCGCGCCTCCTGGAGCTGGAGACAGAGTACAACGTCCGGTGCCGGGTGCGGCCGGTCTATCCCCTGGCGGTGCGAACGCCGGTCTTCTTCGAGGGCCGCGACCCCCTGTGGTTCTCCTATCTCATGCTGGACACCCGCCGGGAGGCCGAGCGCCTCGGCATGCCCTATCGATGGCCGCGCCCCGATCCCGTCTATATGGACATGGCGACGGGAACCTATCCGGCCGAACAGCCCTACATCCATCGCCTGACCCGCCTGGGCGTGCTCGCCGCCGAGGCCGGCCGGGGCCTGCCCTTCCTGACGGAGGTCAGCGCCGTGATCTGGAGCGGCGCCGTCGAGAACTGGCACGAGGGCGACCACCTGGCGGCGGCCATCCGCAGGGCCGGCCTGGATCCCGATGACCTCTTCGCCCGGGTGGAGGCCGAGGCCGACCGCCTTCACGCCGTCATCGAGGACAACCAGGCCGCACAGCGCGAGGGCGGTCACTACGGGGTCCCGATGATGGTCTTCAACAACGAGCCCTTCTTCGGCCAGGACCGCATGGATACCTTTCGCTGGCGCCTGGAACAGCAGGGCCTCTCTCCCCGCAAACCCGCCTGAGGAGGCGATCCGATGAAGATCCTGAAAGTCCTGGGGCTGATCGCCCTCCTGCTCGCAGGCATCGGCGCCCTGGCCTGGAGCAACCGCGCCACGGTGCTCGGCCTGATCGCCCAGGCCCGGCTGCCGCATATCGCCCCCAACCGCGAGGTTGTCTGGCAACAGGGCCCGGCGGATCCGCCTCCGGTCCGCCGCAGGCCGAATGTGATCTTCATTCTTGTCGACGACATGGGCTTCAACGACCTGACCCTGAACGGCGGCGTCGCCGGGGGCGCGGTTCCGACGCCCAACATGGACTCCATCGGCCGGGACGGCGTGGTTTTTGAGAACGGGTATGCCGGCAACGCCACCTGCGCGCCCTCTCGGGCGTCTCTTCTGACGGGGCGGTACGCCACACGCTTTGGCTTCGAATTCACCCCCGCGCCCGTCGCCTTCCAGCGGCTGGTCGGGACCGAGTCCGAGCCCGGGACCCTCGTCAAGCCGCACTTCTCCAAGGAGCTGGTGAAGGACACCCCGCCCATGGAGGCCATGGCCGTGCCGGCCAGCGAGATCACCATCGGCAAGCTGCTGCAGGGCCAGGGCTACCACACCCTGCACTTCGGCAAGTGGCACCTGGGCGCAACCCCGGGCGCCCGACCCGAGGACCGCGGATTTGACGAGAGCCTGGGCTTCATGGCCGGGGCTTCCCTGTTCCTGCCCGTGAAGGACAAGAGCGTCGTCAACTCCAAACAGCCCTGGGACCCGATCGACCGGTTCCTGTGGCCGAACCTTCCCTACATGGTCCAGTTCAACGGCTCGGAGATGTTCGCTCCGAAGGGATACATGACCGACTACCTGACCGACGAGGCGGTCAAGGCCATCCGCGCCAACCGGAACCGTCCCTTCTTCATGTACTTCGCGCCGAACGCGATCCACACGCCGCTGCAGGCCACGCGCGAGGACTATGACGCCCTGTCGCAGATCAAGGACCACCGCCTGCGGGTCTACGGCGCCATGGTCAGGAACCTTGACCGTAACGTCGGACGCCTGCTCGCGACGCTCCGCGAGGAGGGCCTGGACCAGGATACCCTCATCATCTTCACGAGCGACAATGGCGGAGCCGGCTACATCGGGCTGGACGATATCAACCGGCCCTACCGCGGCTGGAAGGCCACCTTCTACGAGGGCGGCATCCATACGCCCTTCTTCATGAAGTGGCCCGGCCGCCTGCCGGCGGGCAGCCGCTACCCCTACCCGGTCGGCCATGTGGACATCTTCGCGACGGTGGCCGGGGCGGCGGGCGCCGAGGCGCCAAAGGACCGGGTGATCGACGGCGTGGACCTGGCGCCCTACGTGACGGGTACGGCGAAGGGCCGACCGCACCAGACCCTGTTCTGGCGTTCCGGTCAGTACAAGGCGGTCCGGGACGGCGACTGGAAGCTTCAGAGCAACGAGGCGAGATCCAAGGTCTGGCTCTACGACCTCGCCAAGGATCCGACGGAGAAGACCGACCTCGCCGCCCGGGAGCCGGAACGCGTCAAGGCCATATTGGCCCTCCTCGCCCAGCAGGATGCGGCCAGCGTCAAGCCGCTCTGGCCTTCGCTCCTCCAGGGACCGATCTTCATCGACCACCCGTCCGGGCGTCCGCAGAAGCCCGGCGAGGAATACATCCTCTGGGATAACTGAGGCCGCGCAGGGCCGCGGGTCCGGCTTGCCGCCGGGGGGCGAAGCGGGGGAAGCTGGGGCATGTCCGGCCTGCCCGTGATCATCGACTGCGACCCCGGGGTCGACGACGCCGTCGCCCTGCTGCTCGCCCTTGCCGCGCCGGAGGCCCTGGACATCCTCGCCATCACCACGGTGGCGGGGAATGTCGGGGGCGACCTCACCGCCCGCAACGCCTGCCTCGTGCGGGAACTCGCCGGACGGCCTGAGGTCCCGGTCTTCGCCGGCCAGGACCGCCCCCTGGTCCGCGCGCCCGTCGCCGCGGACCATTTCCACGGAGTCAGCGGTCTTGGCGACCTTCCGGTCGGTACGCCGCTCCGGGCGCCCGAGGCGGAGCCGGCCGTGGACCACCTCATCCGGACCCTGAGGGAGCGGCCTTCGGGAACGATCACCCTGGCCGTGACGGGCCCCATGACGAACATCGCAGAGGCCATCCGCCGCGCGCCGGATATTACCTCGCGCATTCGCCAGGTCGTGGCCATGGGCGGCGCCCGGCGCGAGGGCGGCAACATCACCGCGTCGGCGGAGTTCAACATCTACGCCGACCCGCACGCTGCGGACATAGTCGTGCGCGCCGGCCTCGACCTGGTGCTTCTCGGGCTCGACGTCACCCACCAGGTCGCAGCGACCGAGGCCCGACGGGCGCGGATCGGCCAGTTGGCCAGCCCCCAGGCCCGCGCCGTGAGCCAGCTGCTGGCCGTCAGCGCCCGGACCGAGGCTGCCCTGGGAACCGGCGGGCCCCCGCCCCTGCATGACCCCTGCGTCATCCTCTGGTTGCTGGACCCCGGGATCTTCACCCTGCGGCCCAGCCATCTCGCCATCGAGACGGAGTCGCCCCTCACCCTTGGGCATACCGCTGTCGAGTTCCGAACCGGCGAGCGCTTCCCCGCAAACGCCCGCTGGGCGACAGACGCGGACGCCGACGCCGCCTTCGCCCGGATCGCGGCCCTGCTGGAGGGCTATGAATGAACCCTCCGTCCGTCCTGGTGGTCGGTTCGGTGAACCTCGACCTCGTGGCCAGCGCCCCTTCCCTGCCCCGCCCCGGCGAGACGGTGATCGGCGCCAGGCTCCAGCGCCACCCCGGAGGAAAGGGCGCCAACCAGGCCCTGGCCCTCGCCCGGCTTGGAGCGCAGGCGAGACTCTGGGCGCGGACGGGAGACGACGCCTTCGCCGACGAGGCCCTGGTCCTCCTCGCCCAGGCGGGCGTTGACCTCTCCGGCGTCGTGCGCCTGCCGGGCGAGACCACAGGCGTCGCCCTGATTGGCGTGGACCCCGCCGGCGAAAACCAGATCCTGGTGGCGTCGGGCGCCAACGCCGCGCCAACCCCAGACGACCTGCCCGAGCAGATTCCGGAAGCCCTCCTGTGCCAGCTTGAGCTGCCCGTCCCGGTGGTGGCCGCGGCCGTCCGGCGGGCTCAGGGGTTTGTCGCCCTGAACCTTGCGCCCTTTGCACCCCTCCCCGCGGACTGTCTTGAGAGGGCGGATCTGGTGGTTGTGAACGCACTCGAGGCCGAAGCTCTTGGCGCGGCTTCCACCGGCATCCGGGGCGCCCTGGCGGTGACCCTGGGCGCAGAGGGGGCAAGGCTTTACCGGCGGGGGCGCCTGACGGCGGAGGCCCGGCCCCCAGGGGTTCGTGTGGTGGACGCGACGGGGGCTGGAGACGTCTTCACGGCGGCGCTCACCCTCGCCCTGCTCGAAGGGCGGGAGGACAAGCCGGCCCTGGACTTCGCCTGCGCGGCGGCGGCCCTCTCCACCACCCGACCTGGCGCCCAGCCGGCCTGCCCGCACCACAAGGAGGTCGAAGCCCTGCTTTCCGGAGACCGCTCATGACCGGCAAGGTCCCTGAACTGCGCCTTTCGGACTTAACCGGGGGCGACCCGGCGTCCCGCGCCGGCTTCCGGGAGGCGCTGTTTGCAAGCCTCAAGCGCTGGGGTTTCGTCATCCTCGCCGACCACAATGTGCCGACCGACCTCCTGGACCGCGCCTATGCGCTCTCCGCCGCCCTTTTTGAACAGCCGGAATCGGCCAAGCGCTCGCTCGCCGGAGGACTTCGGGGTTATGTCCCCTTCGGGGCCGAGCACGCCCGCGACAGCAGGGCGCCTGACCTCAAGGAGTTCTGGCAGATCGGCCGCGAGCCCACGCCGGATGCACTTGCGGTCGAGCCCCTGCCGCCCAACGTCTGGCCCGAGCACCCCGCCGGTTTCCGGGACACCTTCCAGGCGCTCTACGAGGGCCTCGACCAGACCGGCCGGCTCCTGCTGTCCGCCCTTGCGCCGTCGCTGGACCTTCCGGAGGACTGGTTTGAGGACCGGGTATGTCACGGTCCCTCCATCCTGAGACTGCTCCACTATCCGCCGGTCCCCGGCGACGCCCCGCCAGGGGCGGTCCGGTCGGCGGCGCATGAGGACATCAACTTCCTGACCATCCTGGTCGCCGCACGGGGCGCCGGGCTGCAGCTTCTGGACAGGGACGGCGGCTGGGTGGCGGTGGAGACGGAACCGGGCAAGCTGATCGTGGATTCCGGCGACATGCTGGCGCGGCTGACCAATGGCGTGATCCCGGCGACCACCCACCGGGTCGTGAACCCGGAGGGACCGAACGTCGGCCGGTACTCCATGCCCTTCTTCCTCCACCCGCATTCCGACCTCTCCCTGGACGCCCTGCCCTCGTGCCGGCAGGCCCGTACGCCGGAACCGGAAATTACCGCGGGAGCCTTCCTCGCCCAGCGACTGCGGGAGATCGGGCTGGCGTGAAACGGCACGGACGAACAAGAGCTTTGCGCGACGACGTGCGCCTGGACTAGTGTGTCTGCGTGCGCGGCGCGGCCATTCCCGGGGCCCCGCGGCAGGATGAGTTCATGAGCCTGACCCCCGTCTTCAGTGCGCCTGACACCGAGCAGGCCGGAGAGTACCGTCTCGCCGGGGATTGGTGCGGCGCGCCGGTTCAGGAGATCGGGGACTATCTGATCCATACCGTACGGGGCGATCCTGCCTCCACCCTCGATCTCTCCGAGGTCCGGCGCATGGACATCGCCGGCGCCTGGGCTGTCCTGCGCGCCCTCGGCGGTGAGCCTGAACTTAAGCGGATCAGAGCGCGCCCGGAACACCTGCGCCTGCTCGAGATGGTCGCCAGGGCGGACGCTTCCCGGCCCAAGCGGCGGACAGGGCCCGGTCCCATCCGCGCCTTCCTGGAACGGGTAGGCAGGGGCGTGATCAGCGTCGCAGACGAGACCTACGGAACCCTTGCCTTCGCCGGACAGCTCATGGTCGTCACCGGCAGGACCCTGATGGACCCGAGGCGTATCCGCTGGGCGTCGTGCGTGTCGATGGCCGACCGCGCGGGCCTGGACGCCCTGCCGATCGTGATCGTCACCACGTTCTTCATCGGCGCGGTGGTCGGTCTACTAGGCGTCAACACGTTGCAGCGATTCGGCGCGGAGGTCTTTGCCGTAGAGCTCATCGGCATCGCGGTCACGCGGGAGTTCGGCATCGTCATCACGGCGGTGCTCCTGGCGGGTCGATCCGCTTCGGCCTTCGCCGCGGAGATCGGCTCCATGAAGATGACCCAGGAGGTGGACGCCATGCGGGTCCTGGGGGTCGATCCCTTCGAAGCCCTGGTCTTCCCACGTGTCGCTGCGCTGCTGCTGACCATCCCGCTCCTGACCTTCGCTGCGACTGTGGCGGGGCTGGTGGGGGGCGCTCTCGTGACCTGGTTCATGCTGGGGCTCAGCCCCACCTTCTTCATGACCCGGCTTGTTGAGAACGTCGACGACAATCACTTCTGGATCGCCCTGTCCAAGGCGCCGGTCATGGCCATCGCCATCGCCGGTATCGGCTGCCGGCAGGGCATGCTGGTGAAGGGGGATGTCCTTTCCCTCGGCCAGAGGGTGACCGCCGCCGTCGTCCAGGCGATCTTCGCCATCATCCTTATCGATGCCGTCTTCGCCCTGATCTACATGGAGCTGGGCCTGTGACAGGCCCGGACGACACGGAGTCGCCTGCCGAGGCCCCGGCGATCGAAATCCGGGGGCTGAAGTCCCAGTTCGGGTCAAGGGTGATCCACGAGAACCTCGACCTGACGGTTCAGCGGGGCGAAATCCTGGGTGTGGTCGGTGGCTCCGGCTCCGGTAAGTCGGTCATGCTGAACTCGATCATCGGCCTGAAGCGGCCCGAAGGCGGATCCGTCCGGGTCTTTGGTTACGATATTCACGCCGACCCGAACCGGCGGTGGGGCGCAATCGAGCGTCATTGGGGGGTCCTTTTCCAGCAGGGCGCTCTCTTCTCGAACCTGACGGTCGCGGAGAACGTCGAGGCGCCGCTCGTGGAGCACACCCACCTTTCGCGCCGGACCATCCGCGAGCTAGCCGAGATCCGCATCGCCCTGGTCGGCCTGCCGCCGGAGGCCTGCGACCTGAAGCCCTCCGAGCTGTCCGGCGGCATGCGCAAGCGTGCGGGCCTCGCCCGGGCTCTGGCCCTCGACCCCGAGCTTCTCTTCCTCGATGAGCCCACCGCCGGACTGGACCCCATCGGCGCGGCGGCCTTCGATGACCTGATCCTGGAGCTCTCCCGGAGCCTTGGGCTCACCGTCTTCATGATCACCCACGATCTGGACACCCTGTACGCCATCACGACGCGTGTGGCGGTCCTGGCGGACAAGCATGTGGTCGCCGCCGCGCCAGTCAGGGACCTCGAGTCGTCAACACACCCCTGGATCCGGGAATACTTCCTCGGGCCCCGGGGACGCGCCGCCGCGCAGAAATCCCGGAGCCAGGCCTGATGGAAAAAGACGCCAACTACGCCCTCGTGGGTCTGATCTCGCTGTTGCTCCTGGTCGGACTGATGGCCTTCGGGATCTGGCTTTCTCAGCTCAGCCTGAACCGGGTCTACCAGAACTACGACATCGTCTTCCAAGGGCCTGTCGACGGCCTCAGCAAGGGCGGAGAGGTGAGGTTCAACGGGATAAAGGTGGGCGAGATCACCAAGATCGAGCTCTGGCCGAAGAATACCGAGAAGGTCGTAGCCCACGTTCAGATGGACGCCGACGTCCCGGTCCGCACCGATTCCATCGCCACCATCGAGCCGCAGGGGATCACCGGGCGAAACTTCATTCAGGTCAGTGCGGGAACCCGCGGCGCTCCGCTTGTCCGGAAAACGGCGCCGCTCGGAGAGACCCCGGTCATTGCGTCCGGCCGTTCCGTCCTTTCCGGCTTTCTGAGCGACGGGGAGTCGGTCTTGAGCGAGACCGTGAAGGCGCTGCAGGGTGTCAACGCCATCCTCACACCGCAGAACATCGCCGCGATCCAGGGGACGCTCTGGAGCACCGAGGCCTTCTCAGCCGAACTCGCCCGG
Organism: Phenylobacterium sp.; assembly: GCA_046093265.1. Taxonomy (GTDB): domain Bacteria; phylum Pseudomonadota; class Alphaproteobacteria; order Caulobacterales; family Caulobacteraceae; genus Phenylobacterium. Next base: position 14,963 of record JBJTFE010000057.1, read on the forward strand.
CGAAAGAGCGTTATCGCCGACATGGAGGCGGCCCTGAAGAGCCTGGACAAAGCGGCCCAGGAAGTCGCCGCCGCTTCCAGCTCAACCCGGACGCTTGTTGAGGGCGAGGGCACGCAGTCCATGAAGACTCTCGGCCAGGCGGCGACGGAGACCCGGGAAGCCGTGAAGGAACTTCGGGCGATCCTTGCGCGAGTGGACGGCCCTTCGGGCGAGTACACTGCGGCGGGACTTGCTCAATTCTCCGCAGCCGTCAGCGCTCTGCAGAGCGCTTCGGATTCCATCTCTCGGCTCTCACGCGAGGTCGAGACCAACCCCAGGGGTCTGATCAACAAGGGGCCCAGTCGGGAAAGGGAGGTTCAGCCATGACCGCGCAGCAGAGTTTGCTCCGACTCCTGATCCTGGTATCCGCCCTCGTCCTTGCAGGTTGCGTCACCCTGCTGCCGGAAACCAAGCCGGTTCAGCTCTACCGGTTCACCCCGGAGACAGAGCCCCCAGGCTCGGGGGCGATGGCTGAAAACCGAGTTCCAGTTATCCGGGCGGGCGGGAGCTTCCACCCCGCCGCCGCGGGAGATCGAATCCTGACCTCTGAAGGCCCCGCGGCCGCCTATCTCGCGAACGCGCGCTGGACCCAGTCGGCGTCGGTGCTGTTCGACCAGAGCCTCACGGGTGCGTTCGCCGCCAGCACCGGGCCGGCCCGGCTCATCACCTCCGGAGAGCTGGGTCGCCCGGCCTTCGCCCTGCGGGTCGACGTGTCTCGTTTCGAGGCGGCTTATGATCAGGGATCCCGCGCGCCGCCCGAGGTCCGCCTTGACCTGCACCTGGTGGTCACCCGATTGAGCGACCAGAAGGTTGTGCGCGAAGAGAACCATTCGATCGCGCGCAGGGCGGCGGAAAACCGCAGCGGCGCCATAGCGAGCGCCTTCCAGGCGGTGACCGAGGAGGCCCTCTCGGTGATCGTCAAGGCAACCGACGCAGGCGTTGCCGCAGGCTCTCCACGGGGAGACAGCTAAACGGCGTGTATCCGCCGCGCCGCCGTCACGGTGTTTGCGAGGAGGCAGGCGACGGTCATCGGCCCGACCCCGTTCGGCACCGGGGTGATGGCGCCTGCGACCTTCCGGGCGCTCTTGAAATCCACGTCGCCGACAAGCTTTGTGCGCCCTTCTGCGGCCTTGGCCGGGTCGTCGAAGGGCACCCGGTTGACGCCGACATCGATCACGGTCGCCCCGGGTTTGATCCAGTCGCCCGGAACCATGCGCGGGCGGCCGACCGCCGCCACCAGGATGTCGGCCTCGCGGCATACCGAGGCCAGATCCCGGGTGCGGGAGTGGGCGATGGTCACGGTGCAGTCGGCCTGGAGCAGAAGCTGGGCGACCGGGCGTCCCACCAGGATGGACCGGCCCAGCACGACGGCCCGAAGCCCGGAGAGGTTCTCGCCCAGGGTCTGACGCAGGAGGATCATGCAGCCCACCGGCGTGCAGGGCGCAAGGGCCGGCAGCCCCTGGGACAGCCGGCCGGCATTCACCACGTGCAGACCGTCAACGTCCTTGTCCGGGTCGATCGCCTCGATCACGGCCTTCTCGTCCAGTCCGGGCGGAAGGGGCATCTGCACGAGGATCCCGTGGATGGCCGGGTCTGAATTGAGCTGGCGGACGAGGTCGATCAAGGCCGCCTGGGGCGTGTCCGCCGGTAGCTTGTGCGTCACGGAATGCATGCCGGCGGCCCGCGACTGCTCTCCCTTGGACCGGACATAAACCTCCGAAGCCGGGTCCTCCCCGACAAGGACGACGGCGAGGCCCGGCGTCAGGCCGTGATGCGCCTTGAGTTCCGCGACCTCGGCGGCGACCCGCAAACGCAGCGACTCCGCTTCCGCCCGTCCATCGATCAACCTGGCCTCGCTCATGTCGCCCTCCGTCCCTGACCCGGCGCCGGCCTACTATGCCCATCTCCGGCTTGCAAACTCCGGAGCCACTGGGCCACCGCCCAGGCATGGGACTCGCGGTGAAGCGCCCGGATGGCCTGAAGAGGCGTTCTCCAGACAAGGCGATGGTCCGGTTCCGTCAGCCGGCTGGGGTCCTCGAAGAGCAGGCGGACGGTGAAGAACCGCCCCCGGACATTGAAAGCCCTCCCGTCGTTGATGATCACCCGGTCGGAAGACTCTCCCAGAGGGCCAGAGGCCTGCACGACAAGGCCGGTCTCCTCTGCGAACTCGCGGACCAGGGCGACCTCGTCGGTTTCCCCGGGTTCAACCCCGCCCCCCGGAAGCGTCAGCCAGACCCGCTCGGACGGATCGCCGATCTCAACGAGGGCGATCCGCCCTCCACGGCGCAAGATCCCGAAGACCGAGGGACGGTCAGGCCAGTTCCGCCCGCCTTCGGGCAGCCCGAACTGAGGCTCGCGCATCAGTCCTTGCCGTAGAAGGCTGTCCAGATGTCGGAGCGGCCCGAGAGCGCGTCCTTCACCGTGATCTCAGGCCAGCCCACCTTGGAGCCCAGAGAGGCCTTCCAGGCCTGTTCAACGAAATCCCTCAGGGCGCCGGCGCCCGCGCCAAGACGGGCCGAAGCGAAGGCGACGCCCCGCGGGTCCCGCGGCGCGAGCCCGCCCGCCTTCTCCAGGCGGTAGAGGTCGGGAACAAGCCGCCATGTCGAAGCCAGGTACCCGGAGATCTGGGCCTCAAGGCCGCCGGACTCGAGCGAGGTTGCTGGAACCGCCCGCCGAACGTCATCCAGTCTTACGCCGGAGGCCACCAATTCGCCCTCGAACCGGGAATGAATCCTCTCCTGCGTGAAGCCTTCCGGATTTGGGCCCTCACCCCAGCCGTTGTACCGGTGCGTGACGTGCAGGGGCTGGGAACCATCGGCCACATAGTGGGACAGACGGCCGATCGACTGGAGGATCAGCGCCTCCCTTCGCCGGAGATCCGCCCGCAGCCACGCCCGCCGATCCGGGTTCTTCTCAGTCCGGCCCGCATAGTCGAGAACCCGCCACATGGCGAAGTCCTTGGTGAGCTGCTGCTGGGTCTCAAGAATGGCGTAATAGAGCCACCCCGCCTTCCAGGCGTTTGTCCCCGCAGCGCGAAGCGCCGTCTCGTAGGCCTCGCGGTCAGGGGGCATGGCCTCAAGGCGCGGCCCGCCCATCACGGTTCCGTCGTCATAGACATCCAGGAAGTGGCCGGAATCCAAGGATATGCTGTGCGCCCGCCCTGACCCCTTCGACCTGTCGGGTTCCCGGGAGAGTTCGCCCACATCGGCGACGCCGGAGGGGCTGCGAAGGAAGGCCGGAAGGTCTGGCGGCAGAGCTTCCATGGCCGCCATACTCACCATCCGGTGGCCCGCTGCGCCCCACGCCTGCGCGGGCTCGGGGGCGGCGAAGGTCAGCGTCAGGAGGGCGAGGACAGGGGCAAGGCGTCGACTCACCGAGCCACCCCCAGGCTGGGCAGGCCCAGGAGCGCCTCGCAACGGGCGATCCATCCTGAAACGGCGGGTCGGAACTGAAGGGACAGTCCAGCTTCCGGCGCAAACCGGGTGTAGGGGACCAGGGCCATGTCCGCCAGGCTGAACGCCTCACCGACCAGCCATTCGCGGTCCTCCAAGGCGGCCTCCAGGTGATCCAGCGCCCCGTCGGCTCGCCGGACCAGGTCCGGATCCAGGCTTTCTGGCGCCTTGCCGAGGTAGCGGACCTGGAACCGGGCCACCGCCACATAGGGCTCATGGCTGTACTGCTCCCAGAACATCCACTCCAGCATGCGGGAGTCCAGGTAGGGATCGCCAGGGACGAGGTCGGACCCCCGACCAAGATGCAGGCTGATGGCGTTGGACTGGGCGAGAGGCCGCCCGTCGTCGAGGATCACTAGAGGGACCTGCCCCGTGGGATTCAACGCCAGGAAGGCGGGGGTGCGGGTCTCTCCCTTCAGCACTCCGGTCTCGACCCAGTCATAGGCAAGACCCAGGTGGTCGGCCGTCCACTTCACCTTCAGGCAGTTGCCCGAAATTGAGTCGCCGAAGATCTTCATGACTGGACTCCTGGCCACCATCGGTTGCCCCGGCAGGCGCCAATCGTTAAAATGCGGCGGACGACAGATCAACGACGAAGGAGGAGACGTCATGCGACGCCGCCTCGCCGCCCTGGCCGCCATCACCGCCTGCCTCACTGCCGCGCCGGCTTCGGCGAGCCCTCAGGCGTCTGCCGATCCGATCGGCGATCTTCTTCTGGGCGCCCTCACGGGCGCCGTACCCGGTTCGCCCCAATTCCGGCTCAAGGCCTCGCTCTATCATGTCGGCGCCCGCGGTGTCGGCGTGCTGGACTCCCTCGGCTGCCGCGTGGTGGCCATGCGTACGGCGGCCATCGACACGAAGGTCATTCCTCGCCGCACAGTCCTGTTCATCCAGGAGACGGTGGGCCTGAAGATGCCGGATGGGCGTGTCCATGACGGATTCTGGTACGCCTCGGATACCGGCGGCGCGATCAAGGGTAACCGGATCGATCTGTTCACCGGATCAGGTTCGGCCTCCATGAAGCCGATCATGGGGCTGAACATGTCCCACCTGACCGTCAGCAAGGTGGGGCAGTTCCAGGGCTGCCCGCCAGCCTGATCAGCTTTCGACGAAGGCCCGCTCCAGCACGTAGTCACCGGGCTGCGACAGGGAGCCTTCTACGAACCCGCGCGCCTCAAGAAGCGGCTTAAGGTCGGCGAGGACCGAGGGGCCCCCGCAGAGCATCAGCCTGTCGACCGCTGGGTCGAGATCGGGAAGTCCCAGGTCGCGACACATCTGTCCGGACGCGATGAGGTCGGTGATCCGTCCCTGAGTGGGGAAGGGCTCCCGGGTCACCGTAGGATAGTACTTCAGCTTGGGCGCGACGATCTCCCCCAAGATCTCGTCATTCGGAAGCTCGCTTTCGAACAGCTCCCGGTAGTTGAGGTCAGCCACCTGCCGGACCGTGTGCGTCACGACCACGGTCTCGAAGTGCTCGTAGACGTCCGGGTCCCGCGCGAGGGAAAGCCAGGGAGCGAGGCCGGTGCCCGTCCCCAGCATGTAGAGGCGCCGGCCAGGCTTGAGGCCGTCGACCACCAGGGTGCCCGTCGGCTTGCGCCCGACCAGCACGGTCTGTCCGACCTCGATGTTGCAGAGCCGGGAGGTGAGCGGACCGTTCGGCGCCTTTATCGAGTAGAACTCCAGCTCCTCATGCCAGGAGGGACTGGCGATCGAATAGGCCCGCACGAGGGGCTTCCCCTCGACCATCAGCCCCACCATGACGAACTGGCCGCTCTGGAAGCGGAAG
>JBJTFE010000058.1:0-11365 GCA_046093265.1 Phenylobacterium sp.
GGTTCGCCCGGCGGCAACTCCATCCTGGCCTACAACCTCAAGGCCCTGGTGGGCGTGCTGGACTGGAAGCTGTCCATGCAGGACGCCGTGGCCCTGCCCAACCTGATCGCCCGCGGCGCGCCCTACCTGTCGGAGCCGGACAAGTTCGCCCCCGGCGTGGTGCAGGGCCTGGCGGCCCGCGGCGTAGTGCTGGTGGGCTCTGGCGGCGCCGAGGGCTCGGGCCTTCACGGGGTGATGGTGACGCCCCAGGGCCTGTCCGGGGGCGCCGATCCCCGCCGCGAGGGCGTGGCGCGCAAGCCCTGAGTGGGGCTCAGCCCGCCAACTCGCCCTTCAGCGCGCGCTCGATCAGGCCGACCGTCCGGTCGAGGCCGAAGATGGCGGCGAAGGAGCCGAAGCGCGGGCCCTGGCTCTGGCCGAGCAGGACCTCGTAGAGGGCGCTGAACCAGAGACGAAGCGGCTCGAAGCCCGCCGCCTTTCCGGCCTCGTAGACCTCGGCCTGGATGAGCTCGGCGTCCTGGCATCCGGCGGGCAGGGCGCGCAGGCGCCCAGCGAGGTCGGCCATGGCGGCCCGCTCCCGGTCGTCCGGCGCGCGGAACCGCTTCGTGGGCTTCACGAAGTCCTCGTAGTAGTGGATCGCATAGTCAGCCAGACGGTCCAGCAAGGGCTGGCTGGCGGCGTCGGCGCCGGGCATGTAGCGGGCGATGAAGCCCCACAGGATCTCCTTGGTCGAGGCGTCGGCCGCCGAGACCAGGTTCAGGAGCAGGGAGAAGGACAGGGGCGAGCCCGCTTCCGGCGGCGCGCCGGTGTGGACGTGCCAGGCCGGGTTGTCGATGGCCGGGGCCTTGGCCTCGGCGCTGACCCGGTTGTAGGCGTCCAGCTGCTGGAGGTACTCGTCCGTCGCCTTGGGGATGACGTCGAAATAGAGCCGCTTGGCCGACTTGGGCGACTGGTACATGTAGTAGGCGAGGCTCTCGGGCGCGCCGTAGCGCAGCCACTCCTCCATGGTCAGGCCATTGCCCTTGGACTTGGAGATCTTCTGGTTGTTCTCGTCCATGAAGAGCTCGTAGTGGAAGGCCTCGGGCGGCTCGCCGCCGAGGATCTTCGCCAGCCGGTTGGACACCCGCACGGAGTCCACCAGGTCCTTGCCGGACATCTCGTAGTCCACCCCAAGGGCCACCCAGCGGGCCGCCCAGTCGGGCCGCCACTGCAGCTTGACGCGGCCCCCGGTGACGGGGGTCTCGGTCAGGGTCCCGTCCTCGTCGCGGAAGACGATGGTCCCGGCCTCGAAATTGCGCTCCAGGGTGGGGACCTGCAGGACCCGCCCGGTCTTCGGGCTGATCGGCAGGAAGGGCGAGTAGGTGGCCCGGCGCTCCTCGCCCAGGGTGGGCAGCATGACTCCCTGGATGGCGTCGAAGCGCTCCAGCACCTTCAGGAGCACGGCGTCCAGCCGGCCGGACCGGTAGGTCTCGGTGGAGGACATGAAGTCGTAGTCGAAGCCGAAGCCGTCGAGGAAGGCGCGCAGGCGGGCGTTGTTGTGGGCCCCGAAGCTCTCGTAGAGGCCGAAGGGGTCGCGGACGCTGGTCACCGGCTTGTCGCGGTCGAGCTCCAGCTGCTCGCGGTTGGGGACGTTGTCCGGGATCTTCCGGAAGCCGTCCATGTCGTCGGAGAAGACGATCAGCCGGGTGGGGATGGCCTCGCCGGTCAGGGCGCGGAAGGCGGTGCGCACCATGGTCGGCCGGGCGGCCTCGCCGAAAGTGCCCATGTGCGGCAGGCCCGAGGCGCCGTAGCCGCACTGGAAGATGACGGGGTCGCGAAGGGCGGGCAGGGCGGCGACCGCCTCGTCGGGGCGACCCTGGGCGAAGAGGGCGGCGGCCAGGTCGCGACCCGCGTCGTCGAGGCGCAGACGCAGGATGCGGTCGAGCAGGAGGCGGGCCTGCTCGAACGGCCAGGAGCGGGCCTCGCGGGCGGGCAGGGCGAGCGCGGACAGGTCGGTTCGAACGGGCATCAGGGGGCGTTAGCCTTCCTTGGCGGCGGCCTCAAGCCCGTACAGGGGCGACGGCGCCTTGCCCTCGGGGCCGAAACGGGCATGAACTCCCTGCCCGAACCCTGCGCCGGAGACCGCCCATGCCCCCCGTCCGCCTCGCTGTCCTGGCCCTCGCCGGCCTGGTCCTGGTCGCCTGCCAGCCGAAGCCGCCGGAAGGCCCGCCACCGGGCACGGTGCGCTTCTCCATCATGTCGACCGAGAACATCCAGGCCGCCCAGGGCGCCTGGTCCCCCTTCCTGGCCGACATGGAGAAGGCCACGGGCCTCAAGATCGAGCCCTTCTACGGGACCAACTACACGGCCCTGATCGAGGCCATACGGTTCCGACAGACCGATGTCGGCTGGTTCACCAACCAGTCCGGGCTGGAGGCCGTACGCCGATCCGGCGGCGAGGTCTTCGCCCGGACCACCAAGCCCGAGGGTCCGGACGGCTACCAGGCCCTGATCGTCGTCAAGAAGGGCTCGGGCATGACCCTCGACCGGATCCTGGCCTGCGACCGGACGCTGAACTTCGCCATGGGCGACGCCAAGTCGACCTCGGGGACGCTGGCGCCCATGACCTGGCTTTTCGGCCCGCGCAATATCCGCCCCGAGACCTGCTTCAAGACCGTGCGCAGCGCCAACCACGAGGCCAACCTCTTCGCCGTCTCGATGGGACAGCTGGACGCGGCGACCAACAACTCCCAGTCCATCGCCCGGCTGGCCGACCAGAAGACCGAGGCGGCGCAGAAGGCCGTGGCGGACATCGAGGTCGTCTGGCGCTCGCCCACCCTGCCCGAGGACCCCATGGTCTGGCGGAAGGACCTGGACCCGGCCCTGAAGGCCAAGATCCGCGACTTCATCCTCGCCTACGGGGTCGGCGACAGCGATGAGGCGAAGCGGCAGAGGGAGGTCATGAAGGCCATCCAGACCGGCCCCTTCAGGCCCGCCGACAACAGCCACCTGCTGCCCGTGCGCGAGATGGAGGCCACCGCCGCCGTCATCGAGGCCCGCAACCGCAAGGACGCCGAGGACCTGACCGCAGCCCAGGCCATCCTCGACCAGGTCCACGCCGAGCAGAAGGCCCTGGCGGCGCGGCCCTGATTGCTCCCCCTCGCCGTTGGCCCCCTCCGACCCGCTTCGCGGTCCACCTCCCCCTCACGAGGGGGAGGAATCAGGGCGCGCTCAATGGCTTCCCCGGGGGTGCGGCGGTCTCAACACCGGCCTGGTCCTCGGCCAGCATGAAGTGGCCGCGGAGGGCGGCGATGGGCTGGCTGCGGGCTTCCTGCCAGGCCTCGACGTGGACGTTGGCGATGCGCCGGCCGACCTTTCGCAGGTCCGCCCGGGCGAAGGTGGTCATGGCCCGGCCGGGGCGCAGGTACTCGATGGTCACGTCGATGGTCTTGTGCACACGGGGGTCGGACTGAGTGACCGCCAGCTGGGCCAGGGCGGTCATCTCCAGGAAGCCGCCGATCACCCCGCCGTGCAGGGCCGGCAGCAGGGTGTTGCCGATGAGGTGGGGCGAGAAGGGCAGGACGCCGGTCAGCTCGTCGCCCGCAAGCTCGGCCGTCATGCCGAGGAAGCGGATGTAGGGCGCCCGGGCGAGGAAGGCCCTGAGGTGATCTTCTGGGCTCATGCGGCGCCTCCCGCAGCGGGAAGCGGAGCCGGCGAGAGCATGAAGGCGGCCTGAGCGGTGGCGATGGGATCGGCCGGGTCTGCGTCCCAGGCGTGGGCCCTCACGAAGGCGATGGACCGGGTCATGTGGTAGCAGTGGGCCTCCACCGTGACGCCGGCCCGGGCGGCGGCGGGGCGCATGTAGTCGATGCGCAGGTCGAGGGTGGCGGTGGGCCGGCGCTCGCCGCGGGCCGCGGTGATGGCCATGCCGCAGCAGTGGTCCAGCAGGGTGGTGACGACCCCCGAGGCGATCACGGCGGCGTCGGGATCGCCCACCAGGTCCTCGCGCCAGGGCACGTGCATGACCCCCCGGGCGTCGGCGGCGGAGACCATCTGGAAGCCCAGGGCGGCGGCCTGCGGAACCTCGGTCGCCATGGCGGCGGCCACGTCCAGGTTGGAATTGGGCAGGTTGGGATTGGGATCGCTCATGCCCTTCCGTTTGCGGCGCCGGGCGGGACGGGTCAATGCGGCCCGTCAGGCTTCGCCGATCGCCCCGTCGAGGAAGGACGCAAGGTCGCCGCCGGGAAAGAGCAGGGCGCGCACGCCAGCCCGCCGCCCGGCCTCCAGGTCGATCGCCTTGTCGCCGACCATCACCGAGCGGGCGGCGTCCACAGGCCATTGCGCCATCGCGCGGAGCAGCATTCCGGGGTTCGGTTTGCGGTCCGGCGGGTCGGGGTGGCGGTAGCGGTCCTCAAGGGCCTCGGGATGCTGGGAGCAGTGATAGAAGGCGTCGATGCGCGCGCCGGCGGCGGCAAGGTCCTGCGCCATCCTCTCGTGCAGGGCGTGGACATCGGCCTCGGTGTAGTAGCCCCGCCCGACCCCGGACTGGTTGGTGACGACGAAGACCCACCAGCCACGGGAATTGAAGGCGGCCACCGCCTCCTGCGCACCGGCGATCCAGCGGAAGTCCTCCCAGCGGTGGACATAGCCGCGATCCTCGTTGAGGACGCCGTCGCGGTCGAGGAACAGGGCGGGCCGTAGCAGTCGGGTCACCCCGCCAGTCTACCGATCTTCCGGGCGTCTGGCGATTTCCCTTCTGCGTCCGCCGCCCTATGTTCGGTCGAACCCCAGCGGAGCGCAACAGTGACGCACACGCCCCCGAGCCCCGTCCTGACGATCGAGGACCTGCACATCGACTTCAAGACCCGGGACGGGTCCGTGCCGGCGGTTCGCGGGGTCTCCCTTGAGGTCCGCTCCGGGGAGACGCTGGGCGTGGTCGGCGAAAGCGGCTCGGGCAAGAGCCAGACCTTCATGGCGGTCATGGGCCTGCTGGCGCCCAACGGCCGGGCGACCGGGTCGGTCCGCTTCGAGGGGCGTGAGATCCTAGGCGCCCCCAAACCCGTGCTCAACAGCGTCCGGGGCGGCGGGATGGGGATGATCTTTCAGGATCCCCTGACCGCCCTGACCCCGCACCTGCGGATCGGCGACCAGCTGGGCGAGCCCCTGCGCCGGGCGCGCGGCGTGTCGGCCCGCGGGGCCCGGGCCGAAGCCCTGCGCTGGCTGGACCGGGTGCGCATCCCAGATGCGGCCCGCCGTCTGGACCAGTACCCCCACGAACTGTCCGGCGGCATGCGCCAGAGGGTGATGATCGCGGGCGCCATGGCCTGCGCGCCCCGCCTGCTGATCGCCGACGAGCCCACCACCGCCCTCGACGTGACCGTCCAGGCCGAGATTCTCGACCTGATGGAGGAGCTGACCCGGGAGAGTGGGACAGGGCTCGTCCTGATCACCCACGACATGGGCGTGGTGGCGCGTCTCGCCGACCGCGTCTGCGTGATGAAGGACGGCGCCTACGTAGAGGCTGGATCCGCCGCCGAGGTCTTCGCACGGCCGCAGACGGATTACACACGTAACCTGCTGGAGGCCGCGCCCAGGCTGGACCGACCCGATCGCCGGGGCCGCCCCACCCCTTCGCCCGTCGCCCCCGATGCGGCCCTGGTGGTCCGCGGGGAGGAGGTGAAGGTCTGGTTCCCCGTGCGCCGGGGCCTTTTCGGCCGGCGGGCCCACCTGCGGGCCGTGGACGGGGTCAGCCTTGAGATCCGACAGGGCGAGACCCTGGGGGTGGTCGGCGAGAGCGGCTGCGGCAAGTCGACCCTTTCCCGGGCGGTGCTGAGGCTGATCCCGCGAACCGGCGGCGCGGTCACCGTGCTGGGCCGGGATATTCCCGAGACCGACCGGGAGGCCCTGCGCGCCGCCCGACGGGACCTGCAGATCGTTTTCCAGGACCCCCTGGCCAGCCTCGACCCCCGCATGCCGGTGGGCGACTCCATCGCCGAGCCCCTGGGGGTCTTCCGGCCCGACCTCGACCGGCGCGCCCGGGAGGCCGAGGTCCGCGCCATGATGGCGCGGGTCGGCCTGTCCGAAGACCTGATCAACCGCTACCCCCACGAGCTGTCCGGAGGGCAGAACCAGAGGGTCGGCATCGCCCGGGCCATGATCCTGCAGCCCCGGGTAGTGGTCTGCGACGAGGCGGTCTCGGCCCTCGACGTCTCGATCCGCGCGCAGATCATCGACCTGCTGATCGACCTTCAGCACGAGTTCGGCATGGCGATGATGTTCATCAGCCATGACCTGGCCGTGGTGCGGGAGATCAGCCACCGGGTCATGGTCCTGTACCTGGGCCGCGTGGTGGAGCAGGCGCCGGCGGACAGGATCTTCGCGGACGCGCGGCACCCCTACACCCGGGCCCTCATGTCCGCGGCCCTGATCCCCGACCCGGCCGTGGAGCGGCGACGGCCCCGGGTGCGCCTGACCGGGGAGCTTCCCAGCCCTCTGGACCCCGAGGGCGCCCTGCGCTTCCTGCCCTCCCGCCGGGGGGAGTCCCCCCCGTACCGGCCCCAGCTGACGGAGGTGGCCCCGGGCCACTGGGTCAGCGAATTCGATCCCCCCGCCTGACGCCGCGACGCTTTCCCTTTTCCGGCGGAGCGACTAGGGAAGACCCCCTGAAAACCGCAGGTCCGCCATGAGCCTCTCCCTCGCTGATGTCCGCGCCGCCGCCGAGCGCATCGCCGGCCGGGTCGAGCGCACGCCCATGCGCCGGTCGCAGACGCTCTCCGAGATCACCGGGGCCGAGGTCTGGGTGAAGTTCGAAAACCTGCAGTTCACCGCCGCCTACAAGGAGCGCGGCGCCCTCAACACCCTCCTGCAGCTATCGGACAACGAGGCCCGGCGGGGCGTCATCGCCGCCTCGGCCGGCAACCATAGCCAGGGACTGGCCTATCACGCCGCCCGGCTGGGCATCCCCGTGACCATCGTCATGCCCCGCAGCACGCCTTTCGTGAAGGTCCAGCAGACCCGCGCCTTCGGCGCCGAGGTGGTGCAGGACGGGGACACCTACGATGAGTCCGCCGCCATCGCGCGGAAGCTCTGCGACGAGCGGGAGCTGACCTTCGTTCATCCCTTCGACGACCTGAAGGTCATGGCGGGACAGGGCACGGTGGCGCTGGAGATGTTCGAGGAGCAACCCGACATCGAGGTCCTGCCCGTGCCCGTGGGCGGCGGCGGCCTGATCGCCGGTTGCGCGACTGTGGCCAAGTCCATCAACCCAAACTGCCGGGTGATCGGCGTCGAGCCGGCCATGTACCCATCCTTCACGGCCCGGATTCGGGGGGTCGAAGCCTCCACCGGCGGGGCGACCATCGCCGAGGGCATCGCCGTCAAACGGGTCGGCGACCTGACCTACGGGATCGCGCGTCCTCTGATCGACGAGGTGCTGCTGCTCGAGGAACCCTACCTCGAGCGCGCCGTGGCCCTGTTCTGCAATGTCGAGAAGACCGTTGCCGAGGGCGCCGGTGCGGCGGCTCTGGCCGCCCTGCTGGCCTATCCGGACCGTTTCCAGGGCAGGAAGGTCGGCGTCATCATCAGCGGCGGCAACATCGATACGCGGCTGCTGGCCTCTGTGCTCACCCGCGAACTGGTCCGCGACCAGCGACTGGTCTCACTGCGGATCATCGGCGACGACCGTCCGGGCCTGCTGGCCAATGTTTCGGCCCTGATCGGACAGATGGGGGCCAACATCATCGAGGTGGCCCATAATCGCCTTGCCCTCGATGTGCCCGCCAAGGGGGCGGAGTTCGACATCATGATCGAGACCCGCGACGCCCGGCATACGGAAGAGGTCATGGAAGCCCTCAGGGCCCGGGGCTATCCGCCTCGCGCGGTCTGAAGGAGACCTGGATGCGCTCGACCATCATCGCCCTGACCGTCGGCCTGTCCCTGCTCGCCGCCTGCAACAGGGGGCCTGATCCCAAGGTGCTGGCCGCCAACGCCGAAGCGGGCAAGACCTTTCTGGACAGGAACGCCGGGGAGGTCGGGGTTCGCTCTCTTCCCTCAGGCCTGCAGTACTTAGTGGTGAAGTCGGGTTCCGCCGACGGAGTCCGGCCCCTGCCCGGTGACCAGATCAAGGTCCACTACGAGGGCAAGCTCCTTACGGGCGAGGTCTTCGACAGTTCCTACGACCGGGGCGTGCCGGCCGTCATGCCTCTGGACGGGCTGATCCCCGGCTGGGTGGAGGCCCTGCAGCTCATGCGTCCGGGTGAGGAGTGGCGCATCTTCATCCCCGCCAAACTGGGTTACGGCGATCAGGGCGCTGGACCCATTCCCCCGGGGGCCACCCTGATTTTCCGGATTGAACTGATCGACGTCCTGCCCGGCCCACGCCACAAATCAGGCGGCTGACACTTTCCTTCGCGGTCGGCGCAGATGCTGGATCACCACCCGGCGACCGAGGAGGTTAAGGGGGTTCCATGTCATGGCCCGTGCAATCTCCCAGGAGGTCGCCGTGCGAGTCGCCTGGGTTCGCCGGCGCGCCGCCAGGGCCGTCGGCAGGTCGGCCAGGGCCGCCCGCACGCCCTTCAGGTTCGGCGCCAGCCTTCCCTGTCCCGCGAGCCTGAGGAACAGGACGGCGGTGGCCAGGGCATGCAGGGGCAGGGTCAGCCAGAACAGCAGGGGCGGCGTGTCCTTGATGAAGACCCGGATCCGGTTCCGCGCCCCGTGGAAGCTGGCGAAGTCCGACCCCGCCCCGCCCGTCGAGGCCGATCCCACGTGCTCTACGACGGCGTCCGGGATCACCCGGCAGGCGCCGCCGGCCAGGCGGATGCGATAGCCCAGATCGACATCCTCGCAGTACATGAAGAGGTCCTCGTCGAAGCCGCCCAAGGCCTCGAACAGGGACCGGCGGATCAGCATGGCGCCGCCGCAGGCCGAGAAGCATTCGCCCTCCGCCACCGGGCCGGGATCGGGCAGGCCGTATCCTCCGCGATACGGAATCCCCGGCAGGCTCATGACGTCTCCCAGGCCGTCCAGCCGCCCGGTCTGGCCGGCCATGGTCTGCCGGCAGCCGAAGCATCCGACATCAGGCGACCGCGCCGCGCCGGCGAGCAGGCGCTCGAGCCAGTCGGGGGCGGCGAAGGCGTCAGGGTTGATCAGGGCCAGCCAGTCGCCCTGCGCCCGACGGGCGCCGAGGTTCACGCCCGCGGCGAAACCGAGGTTGGTCCCCGCCGCAATTCGCGTGACGCCGGGAACCGCGCGAACCGCCGTCTCGGGGGCGCCGTCGGTAGAGGCGTTGTCGACCAGCAGAATCTCGAGGGGCCGAACGGTCTGAGCGGCGAGGGCCAACAGGCAGCGGGTGAGGTCCTCGCCCGACTGCCAGGCGACGACAATCACGCTGACGGACGCCGCCCGGCGTTTGTCGGGGTTGTCTTTCGCCGCGTCCCGCGCCATGCCTCGCACCCTTCGCGGCCTCGCCGCCCGTGTCCGGGAAATCCATGACGACCGTAACGCCGCTGGCCCTTCCGGAGGTTCTGCTTATCACGCCACGGCGACATGGCGATGCCCGGGGCTGGTTCTCCGAAACCTGGAGCCGCCGCACCCTGTCCGCCCTCGGGATCGATGTCGAATTCGTCCAGGACAACCAGGCCTTCAGCGCACGCGCAGGCACGATCCGCGGTCTGCACTTTCAGGCTGCGCCAGACGCCCAGGCCAAGCTGGTGCGGGTGCTGGCGGGCGCCATTCTCGATGTGGCGGTGGACATACGGCCGGAGTCGCCGACCCGGGGACGCTGGATATCGGTCCGCCTGACCGCCGAGGGCGGCGAGCAGCTTTTCGTGCCCAGGGGGTTCGCCCACGGCTACTGCACCCTCTGCGAGGACACCATGCTGGCCTACAAGGTCGACGCAGATTACGCGCCGCAGAGCGAGGGCGGGGTGGTCTGGAATGATCCGGACCTGGCCATCGCCTGGCCTGTCGACGCCGGCGACGCCATCCTCTCCGACAAGGACCGCGTCCTGCCCCGCCTCGCCGACCTTCCCGACGCCGTCTCCTGAGGCCCGCATCCCGCCATGTCCCAAGACCACGAGCTCCTCACCCTCCTCGACCTGGAGACCCTGGACACCGACCTTTTCCGGGGCTTCAACCCGCCCCACGAGACCCGCCGGATCTACGGCGGCCAGGTCGTGGCCCAGGCCCTGGCGGCGGCCTACCGCACCATCGAGGACCGGATCTGTCACTCCCTGCACTGCTATTTCATCCGCCCGGGCGATCCGAAAATCCCGATCCTGTTCCAGGTGGACCGGGCGCGGGACGGCGGCTCGTTCAGTGTGCGCCGCGTGGTGGCGATCCAGAACGGCAAGCAGATCTTCAACCTCGCAGCCTCCTTCCAGGTCCCCGAGACGGGCTTCGAGCACCAGCTGACCATGCCCGTCGCCCCGCCTCCCGAGTCCCTGAAGAACGAGGAGGAGCTGCGGGCCGAGGCTGGCCTCGATCCCGCTTCCCGACGGATCTGGCCGGTGGAGCTCAGGCCCTGCGAGCCGGTTCCCCATGGCTTCGTCGGTGCGCGCGAGCCCACGGACATGTGCTGGTTCCGGACCCGCTTGCCGCTGGGAGATGATGTCGCCGTCAACCAGTGCGCCCTCGCCTATGGCTCGGATATGACCCTGATGGATGCATCTCTGCGGCCTCACGGGATCGACTGGGACAGCGGCCGTCTCCAGGCGGCCAGCCTGGACCACGCCATGTGGTTCCATCAGCCCTCGGACTTTCATGACTGGCACCTGTTTGTTCAGGACAGCCCGTCAGCCTCGGGTGGACGCGGCTTCAACCGGGGCCAGATCTACGCCCGGGATGGAAGACTGGTGGCCGAGGCGGCCCAGGAGGCCCTGATCCGCTGGCGCTGACGCAGCGTCACGGTGGCCCGGCGGCGAAATCCGTGACAGCCTCCCCCGACGTTCGGCTGGGAGAGCCCATGGACCTGATCCTTCATCACTACGACGCCTCGCCCTTCTCGGAGAAGGTGCGGAAGGTGTTCGGCATGACCGGCCAGGCCTGGTCGTCCGTGCTCACGCCGAACATGATGCCCAAGCCTGACCTGACCCCCCTGACGGGCGGCTACCGGCGGGCGCCCGTGCTGCAGGTGGGGGCCGACATCTACTGCGACTCCATGGCCATCCTCGACGAGCTGCAGAGGCGCGCGCGCCTGCCGGGCGACCGGGGCCTGGCGGGTCTGAGGGGGATCGGTCTCTGGGCGGACCGGATGTTCTTCCAGGCCACCGTGCCGGTGATCTTCGGCGAGATGGGCCACCTGACTCCCAGGGCCTTCATCGCCGACCGCGAGAAGCTGTCCGGGAGGCCCTTCGACGTCGAGGGCATGGCCCAGGCGGCGGGCCCCATGCGA
>JBJTFE010000059.1:0-3255 GCA_046093265.1 Phenylobacterium sp.
CCCGAGGCGGGCCCTGTTCGCCCTGCGCGGGATGGACTAGCCTCTCCCCATGGCCGAGTTCTTCGACAGCCTGACGGACGACCATGTGGCGATGATCGAACGCCAGCCGGTCTTCTTCGTCGCCACCGCCGCCGCGGACGGGCGGATCAACCTGTCGCCCAAGGGCCTGGCCGACACCTTCCAGGTCCTGTCTCCCACCCGGGTCGCCTATCTCGACCTGGCAGGATCGGGGAACGAGACCCACGCCCACCTGGCGGCGGACGGGCGCATCACCCTGATGGTCTGCAACTTCGAGGCGCCGGCCCTGATCCTGCGTCTCTACGGCCGGGGGCGGGCGGTGCTGCCGGCGGATCCGGACTGGGAAGGCCTCGCCCGCCATTTCGAGCTGCGGCCCGGCGTGCGCCAGATCTTCGACATCACCGTCGAGGGCGTGCAGACCAGCTGTGGTTGGGGCGTGCCGGTGATGAACCTGGACCACCACCGCGAGACCCTGCCCCGCTATCACGCCGCCCAGGACCCCGAAGCCTGGGTGAAGAAGCAGGCCGGGCGCAGCCGCAGCCTCGATGGTCTTCCGGTACGCCCCACCGACCGCTACATCGCCGGGCCGGCCGACGGAGGAGACGCCCCATGACGACCCTCGCCGACCTCTGCGACGCCCATGAGGACGTGATCGAGGTCTGTCACGTCCCCTTCCGCGACTTCGGCGGCCGCGCGGCCTTTTCCGGCCCGATCCGAACCGTGCGCTGCTTCGAGGACAACGCCCTGGTCAAGGCGGCCCTGTCGGAGCCCGGACGGGGGGCGGTGCTGGTGGTGGACGGCGGCGGCTCCCTGCGCCGGTCCCTGCTGGGCGACAACCTGGCCGCCGACGCCGTGAAGAACGGCTGGGCCGGGGTGGTGGTGTTCGGCGCCGTGCGTGATGCGGCCGAGCTGGCCGGGCTGGACCTGGGGATCAAGGCCCTGGGAACCTGCCCCATGCGCACGGTCAAGCGCGGCGAGGGCCTGCGCGACGCCCCCGTCGCCTTCGGCGGGGTGGTCTTCGTGCCTGGCGACCTCCTCCACGCCGACGAGGACGGCCTGGCCGTGCTTCCCGTGGAGGACGACGACGGCTAGGGGCGCCGCGCTAAGCGCCGCCGGGCTTGCCTCCGCCCGGCGCCATCGCTAGTTTCCGCGCCTCGCCCTCACCGGCCCCCTCCGGGGCGCCGTCCCTCGTCGGAGAGGTGGCTGAGTGGTCGAAAGCACCGCACTCGAAATGCGGCGTACCTTTACGGGTACCGTGGGTTCGAATCCCACCCTCTCCGCCATGGGCCTTCCGCTCGTTCGCTCTATTGTCAGAGGCTGAATCTTTCGGTCTTTAGTGAGTTACAGCAATGGCTGTAGTTCTGCGGGCGTTGCAAGGATTGCGTCGGGGGTCTCGAGCAAGGATCACGACCTATGCCGATTTCGCCCAGTCTCACTGTGGGTTGGGGGTGTTCATGCCAGGAAACGTCGCGGAGCCTCAGGATGATGTGCCTGAGCTCACGGTCGGATCGGAACAGGAAGGAGCGAAAAGTCTCCTTTCGGATACGATGCAAACAGCGTTGGAGCTTGCGCGAGATCGACTTCTCGACCGGTCGCTGCGAAACAGGCTTATCAACACCCCCTTGAAATCGAGCAAGGCGCGCCAGGTCCGCATATTCGATGAACTGAGCGACCAAGTCTTCGCCCGTCTCCGCAGCAGAGGTGTGTTCACCTTTGCGCACGGCCGTGGCGATGATGCCGAAGATCAAGGCCAGATCGAAGAGGGCGAGGCCAGCGCAGACTCTGAGCGCCATTCCGACAGCAAACTTCAAACCCAGCTGACATTGGATGGACTACAGAAGCGGCTCCTGAGCCTTTACCATGAAGGCAGGACACTCGAGGAAGAGCAGGGCGTCAATGTACTGTTCCTTGCACTAGGATTCCTTGAGTGGCGTGAAGACGCTAAATCTGAGGTCGAACGGTTCGCTCCACTCTTACTGCTACCCGTCGAGTTGATAAGGGAGGGAGCGCGAGATCGGTTCAAACTGCAGTTTCGTGATGAGGATTTCATCACGAACATAAGCCTGCAGGCCTGGCTGAAAGACGAGTTCCGCATCGAAATCCCCGAAATTCCGGAGCGAGATGAGTGGAGCCCGAGCGATTACTTCAACGAAGTTGCAAATGCGGTCGAAGGCCTGGACGGCTGGCAGGTCCACCAAAATGAAATGCTTCTCGGCTTTTTCTCCTTCTCGAAATTCCTGCTCTGGCGCGATCTGAAGCCGGAAAGTTGGGGTGATGGCGTTCTGCTGGGAAACAGTCTCCTCAAGCATCTATTGATGCGTGATTATGGTGACGCTGAGATCGTAGATTCCCCTCTGATAGCCGACGATGATCGGCTTGATCAGGTCTTTACACCTGCCGAACTGATCCATGTCACAGACGCGGACAGCTCCCAGGCAATCGCGATACAGGAGGTTCTAGCCGGCAAGAACCTAGTGATACAGGGACCGCCCGGCACAGGGAAGTCGCAGACAATCACCAACATAGTGGCCGGCGCGGTGGCCAACGGGAAATCCGTCCTTTTCGTCGCTGAGAAGATGGCGGCGCTAGAAGTCGTACACGAGAGGTTAGCGGCGGCGAAACTGGGACCCATCTGCCTTGAACGTCACAGCCGCAAATCGTCGAAGAGTTCTGTGCTCGAACAGCTAAGGAAGGGGCAGAATACAGTACCGCCGCCGATGTGGGCTGAGTCAGCCTTCGCTGAACTCGGAGAGACGCAGAGGCAGCTACGTAGTCATTCCGACCTGCTTCACACATCTGATCCGCTCGGATTCACGCCATTCAATCTCATGGGTGAAATTTCGTTTCTGAAGGGCGCCGGAGCACCAACGCCGGAATTCGAACTCCCAAGCGCGGCGGAATGGGCCCCGGCCCGAGTGGACGAGGTCCGCCGCGAGACGTCGCTGGTCGCTGGTCGACTTCTGGCCTCTGGAGTTCCAGCACACCACCCATGGCGGGGCGTGGGCATTCCATCGCCGGACCCGCTGGACCTTGACCGTCTGAGGCCGCAGATCGCGCGCTGCAGGGAGGCCTCGGCAGCGCTTGTTGAACAGGTCGATGCCGTCAGGCGACGACTTCCCGTTCCTGATGATTTCACATTCCGTCGAATGCCGGAGTGGCAGGACGCTCTCAATCTGATATCAACTCGCCCAACCGGTTTCGACGAGGTGATCGGAGATGGTCGTTGGCGTGAGGTCC
>JBJTFE010000060.1:0-2792 GCA_046093265.1 Phenylobacterium sp.
GCCCTGGAGGCGCTGGACGAGATCCTCGACCTGTCCGAGGCGGTGATGGTGGCCCGGGGCGACCTGGGGGTGGAGCTGGCGCCCGAGGACGTACCAGTTGTTCAGAAGACCCTGGTGCGCGCCGCCCGGACCCGCGGCATCCCGGTCATCGTGGCGACCCAAATGCTGGAGTCCATGATCCACTCGCCCACCCCCACCCGGGCCGAGGCCTCGGATGTGGCCGCCGCTGTCTATGAGGGCGCGGACGCCGTCATGCTTTCGGCCGAGACGGCCACCGGCGAGTTTCCGCTCGAGGCGGTCACCATGATGGACCGCATCCTCACGCGGGTGGAGCACGACCCGCGCTGGCCCGAGCTGATGGCCGCCGAGTACCCGGTGGAGGACGCCGACGCCGACGCCCTGGTCGCCGCCGCCCGCCGGGCCGCGGACTCCGCCTCCACCGGCTGCCTGGCCGCCTTCACCACCACGGGCCAGACCGCCCTGCGCCTGTCGCGGGAGCGGCCCCTGCAGCCGACCCTGGCCCTGACCACGCGGCTCGCCACAGCCCGGCGCCTGGCCCTGGCCTGGGGCGTCGAGGCCCGGGTGGTGGACACGATCACCGACCCCGAGGACCTGGCCCGGGTGGCGGTGGAGCAGGCCCTGGAGGCCGGGCTCTGCCCGCCCGGCCATCGGGTCCTGATCCTCGCGGGCCTGCCCATGGGCTCGCCTGGCGCCGCCAACATCCTGCGAATCGCCCACGCGCCCTTGCGGCGCTGAGCCGTCTGTCGGCCAAGGCGCAAACGAGATCGTGCAAGCCGCGCGATTTTGGGCTATCGCCGGCGCCGCGCGTCCCCCGCGCCTGAGGGTGAGACCTTGAAGAACGTTTACACAGGGCTTGTCGGCGACATCGGCGGCACCCACGCCCGCCTCGCCCTCGTGGACGACGAAGGGCACATTCGCCACCCCGTCACCTACGACGAGCGCAACTTTCCCTCCCTGACCGAGGTCATCGCCGGCTACCTGGAGAAGACCCCGGGGCGGAAGCGCCCCGAACGTGCGGTCCTGGCCGTGGCCGGCCCCGTGGTCGATGGCGAGATCGAGTTCACAAACAATAACTGGCGGGCCTCGGAGGGCGAGCTCTTCGTCGCCTTCGAGTTCGAGTCGGTGCGCCTGATCAACGACTTCGCCGCACAGGCCCTAGCCGCTCCGGTTCTTCCCGCCGACACCCTGCAGAGGATCGGGCCCGACCTGCGCGGCGCCGACTTCGCGCCTCTGGTGGTGATGGGTGCGGGCACGGGCTTCGGCGTCGCGGGCCTGGCGCGGTCGGAGAAGGGCGATGTCGAGATCGCAGGCGAGGGGGGACACGCGGCCTTCGCGCCGACCGACGCGGTCGAGGTCGAGATCCAGTCCATCCTCTCGCGCCGGTTTGGCCGCACCTCCATCGAGCGGATTCTTTCCGGACCGGGCCTATTCAACCTGTACACCGCCCTGGCGGAGATCCGCGGCGCGACCCCGTCCCTGGCGGACGCAGCGGCGGTGACGGCGGCGGCGGAGGCCGGCGACGCCCTGGCCGGCGAGACCCTCGACCGCTTCTGCGCCATCCTGGGCTCGGTGGCCGGCGACATCGCCCTGACCTTCGGCGCCCGGGGCGGTGTCTACATCTCCGGCGGCCTCGCCCCGCGCATGGCCGACCGCCTGGAGGCGGGCGAGTTCCGCCGGCGCTTCGAGGCCAAGGGCCGAATGAGCGACTTCATGGCCGGGATCCCGACCACCCTCATCCAGCATCCCTACGCCGCCCTGGTGGGCGCAGCCCGGGCCCTGAAGCGCCCGGCGGCGGGCCTGCGCTGACAGGAGGCGCGGCAGCCCCCCTCCGGCCCGCATTCGCGGTCCACCTCCCCCTCAAGAGGTGGAGGAATTGGGGGTCAGCGGCCCTTGAAGTTGCCCGCCCGGCGTTCGGCGACGGCGCGGACGCCTTCGGCGAAGTCCTCGGTGGCGCGCAGGATGGTCTGCTGGGCGTGCTCGTGGTCGGTCTGGGCCCGGACGGCGGCGGCGAGGCCGGCGCGCAGGGTCTTTCGTGTGGCGACCACGGCAAGGGGCGCGTTCTCGGCGATCTCCGCGGCCAGGGCCTTGGCGGCCTCCAGCAACTCGGGGCCGGGGACCACCTCGTCCACCAGGCCCCAGGCCAGGGCCTCCTCGGGCTTCACCCGGCGGCCGGTGAGGAACATGAGGTTGGCCCTCTGCTCGCCGATCAGGCGAGGCAGGGTGTGGGTGAGGCCGAAGCCGGGATGGAAGCCCAGCTTGACGAAGTTGGCGGTGAAGCGCGCCTCGGGCGAGGCGACGCGGAAGTCGGCCACGAGGGCCAGGCCCAGTCCCGCGCCCACGGCGGCGCCCTGGACGGCGGCGACGATGGGGGTCTCCACCGAGAACAGGCGCACGGCCTGGGTGTAGAGGTCGTTGATCCCGTTCATGCCCGAGCCGCCGATCCCATCGGGGGCGACGAGGTCGGCGCCGGCGCAGAAGGCCTTGCCGGCCGAGGCGAGGACCACGGCCCGGACCTGGTCATCGCCGTCGATCTTCTCGAGGAGGTCGGCCAAGTCGCGCATCAGGGGCACGGAGACGTGGTTGTTGGGCGGCCGGTCGAGGGTGACGACGGCGATGTGGCCCGTCTTCTCGACGGTGATCTCGGGGCGCTCGGTCGTCGTGGTCATCTCTTCACTCCCAGGAGGTTGCGGGCGACCACCATGCGGTGGACTTCGGAGGGCCCGTCGTAGATTCGCATGTTGCGGATGCTGGCCGCCATCAGGTGCAGGGGC
>JBJTFE010000061.1:0-3904 GCA_046093265.1 Phenylobacterium sp.
CCGCCGCCGCGAAGATGTCGTCCAGCTGGTCCTCGCGGGTGACGCCGACGATGGTGGAGGCCACGAAGTCATGCTGCTTGGATCAGGCCGTGGCCAGGGTCAACAGCGACATGCCCGCCTCGGCGGCGATCTTCGCGAAGCGCTCGGTCGAGGACAGGCTCTTCTCGTTGACGAACCGGCGGGCCATGACCGCCTGCCGGCCGCCCAGTTCGAGATAGCGGCCGAAGCGGGCCCCGGCCGGCAGGGCGCCGCCGTTGTACTTGCCCGACAGTACGCCGCCTGCGAGGGGCGAGTAAGGGATGGAGCTCACGCCTTCCTGGCGGCAGACCTGGGCGAGCTCGTCCTCGAAGCGGCGGTTGTTCACGCTGTGGTTTTTCTGGATGGTCTCGTAGCGGGCGAAACCCTCGCGCTCGGAGGTCGAGAGCGCCTTCATGAGGCCCCAGGAGGTTTCGTTGGAGCAGCCGAGCACCCGGACCTTCCCGGCGCGCACCAGTTCGTCCAGCGTCTCGAGCGCGTCCTCGTAGCGGGCGCCGTGGTCGGGCCAGTGGGTCTGGTAGAGGTCGACATAGTCGGTGCCCAGGCGGCGAAGGCTGTCCTTGATGGCCCGCGTGATGTTGTGCCGGTCGAGGGTGGTCATGCCCGCCCGCTGGGAGGCCTTGAGCCAGCCGTGGCTGGGCCCGCAAACCTTGGTGGCCAGGATGATCTCGTCCCGGCGCTTGGTCTTCATCCAGCGCCCGACGATCTCCTCGGTCAGGCCCGCCCAGGATTCCTGGGGAGGCACCGGATAGGTCTCGGCGGTGTCGAAGAAGTTGATGCCGGCCTCGAGGCTGCGGTCGAGGATGCGATGGGCGGTCTTCTCGTCCGCCTGCGACCCGAAGGTCATGGTCCCCATGCAGATCTTGGAAACGACGATCGGGCTGCGGCCCAGGCGTTGATGCTGCATGATGGTCTCCCCTGACACGGCGCGGGCCTGATCGCCCGTCTGTCCGGCCATCGGCTGAAAAGCGCGCCCCTGCGGGGTGGCAAGCCTCGCAATCGCGGTCGGAGGCGCTAAGATGCCCTCGGTTCCTGAGCGAGACGGGCAAGGGCATGAGCGCGGACTACGGAGACAACCGGCCGGACCTGTCGGCCTTCTGGATGCCCTTCACCGCCAACAGGCAGTTCAAGGACGCCCCGCGCCTTCTGGCCGAGGCCAGCGGCATGTACTACCGCACGGTGGACGGCGATGCGGTGCTGGACGGCACGGCGGGCCTCTGGTGCTGCAACCTGGGCCATGCACGGGAAGAGATCACCGAGGCCGTCTCGCGCCAGCTGGCCACCCTGGACTTCGCCCCGACCTTCCAGATGGGCCATCCCCTGCCCTTCCGCCTGGCGGCGGCCCTGTCGGAATTCGCCCCGCCCGGGCTGGACCGGACCTTCTTCACCAACTCCGGCTCGGAGTCGGTGGACACCGCCCTGAAGATGGCCCTCGCCTACCACCGCGCCTGCGGCGAGGGGCAGAGGGTGCGCCTGATTGGTCGAGAGAAGGGCTATCACGGGGTGGGCTTCGGCGGCATCTCGGTGGGCGGCCTAGTCAACAACCGCAAGACCTACATCACCCTTCCGGGCGCGGACCACATCGCCCACACCTTCGACCCCGAACGGAACGCCTTTTCCCGGGGCCTGCCGGAACACGGCGCCGAGAAGGCCGATGAGATCGAGCGCCTGGTGGCCCTGCACGGGGCCGAGACCATCGCCGCCGTGATCGTCGAGCCCGTCGCCGGCTCTGCGGGCGTCCTGCCGCCGCCCAGGGGCTACCTCGAGCGCCTGCGCGCCCTCTGCGACCGGCACGGGATTCTGCTGATCTTCGACGAGGTCATCACCGGCTTCGGCCGGCTGGGCGAGCCCTTCGCGGCCCAGGCCCTGGGCGTGACCCCGGACATCATGACCACCGCCAAGGGCATTACCAACGGCGCCCTGCCCATGGGGGCGGTCTTCGCCCACCGGAAGGTGCACGACGCCATCGTCCAGGGCCCGCCCGCGGCCATCGAGTTCTTCCACGGTTACACCTATTCCGGCCACCCGGTCGCCTGCGCTGCGGCGCTCGCAAGCCTGGAGGTTTATCGACGCGATGGCCTCTTCACCCGGGTGAAGTCCCTGGCGGGCCTGTGGGAAGACAGCCTCCACGCCCTGCGCGACAAGCCGAACGTGATCGATATCCGCAACATCGGCCTCATGGGCGCCATCGAGCTGGCGTCCCGACCGGAGGCCCCCGGCGCCCGCGGCTATGAGGTCCTGGTCAAGGCGCTGAAGGCCGGGCTGCTGGTCCGGGCGACGGGCGACATCATCGCCCTCTCCCCGCCCCTGATCGTCAGCGAGGCGGAGATCGGCAAGCTGTTCAACATCCTCAGCGGGGTGCTCGACGGGATCGCCTGAACCCGGCGAGTTGACATAAAGACATAAAGATATCTTTATGCGCTCATGCTGAGCGCCGATCGCACCGTCGACGTGCTGCGCGCCGCGGGGGAGCCCTCGCGGCTGCGCATCCTCGCCCTGCTAGCGCGCGAGGAACTGGCGGTGCTGGAGATCTGCAAGGTCCTGGACCAGAGCCAGCCGAGGGTCTCCCGGCACCTGCGCCTGCTGGCTGAGGCAGGCCTGGTGGAGCGGTTCCCGGACGGCGCCTGGGTCTTCTACCGTCCGTCTTCCGGGGGAGAGGCCCGAACCCTGGCGGATCAGATTCTGAACCTCCTCGATCCCGCTGACCTCGCCCGGGACGCCGAGCGGCTGGAAGCCGTCAGGGCGGAGCGGCGCGCCTCCGCGGACCAGTATTTCGCCCGCAACGCCGCGACCTGGGACGAAATCCGCTCCCTCCATATCTCCGACGACAGGGTCGAGGCCGCCATCCGCGCGGCCGCAGGGCCCGGACCCTTCCGGCGACTGGTTGACCTGGGCACGGGGTCCGGGCGGATGCTCACCCTCCTCGGCGAGAGGTCGAAGTCCTGCATCGGTCTGGATCTCTCCCAGCAGATGCTGAATGTCGCCAGAGCGCGGGTTGAGGCGGCAGGCCTGAAACAGGTCGAGCTTCGTCACGGAGACATCTTCTCGACGCGCCTCCCGGACGGCTGCGCCGACCTGGTCGTCGTTCATCAGGTGCTTCATTACCTCGGGGATCCGGCGGCTGCGGTTCGAGAGGCGGGACGATTGATCGGAGCCAGCGGGCGTCTGGTCATCGTGGACTTCGCCCCTCACTCCCTCGAAGTGCTGCGTGAACAGCACCAGCATCGCCGCCTGGGCTTCGCCGCCGCGGAAATGAAGCGCTGGCTGGTCAGTGCAGGCCTTCGCCAGGTCGACCTTGAAACCCTTCCTCCCGACCGTACCGGCGGCCTGACCGTCTGTGTCTGGACCGCCCAAAGGAGCCCTGCATGACCGAACCCGCCCTTGGGCCCATCGCCCGCGCCGGGGCCGGCCTCGCAAGGCCGCCCTCCCTCTCCTTCGAGTTTTCCCCGCCCAAGACCGAGGAGGCCGAAGCCTCGCTTTGGGAGGCCATCCGCCGGTTGGCGCCGCTGAACCCCGCCTTTGTCTCCGTTACCTACGGCGCCGGGGGCTCCACCCGCGACCGGACCCATCGCACGGTGACCCGCATCCTGGCGGAGACCCGCCTGGCGCCGGCCGCCCACCTGACCTGCGTCGACGCCAGCCGGGCAGAGGTGGATGAGGTGATCCGCGACTACTGGGACGCCGGGGTCCGGCACATCGTCGCCCTGCGCGGCGACCCGCCTGGCCAGATCGGGGGGGTCTATGTTCCACGTGAGGACGGCTACCTCAACGCCACCGAGCTGACCGCGGGCATCCGCGCCATCGCCCCCTTCGAGGTCAGCGTCAGCCTCTATCCCCAGACCCACCCCGAAAGCGGATCGGTCGATCA
>JBJTFE010000062.1:0-5803 GCA_046093265.1 Phenylobacterium sp.
CCCGCTACGGCAGGCGTCGTAAGCCCGGGCTGAGGCTATTGAGGCGAACCCGGCGAGCCTTGAAATTCTCACCGCCTCAGTAGCGCCGCAGACTGCGTCCGGCCCGCAGGCGACCAGACGGCCTCAGGCAGGCGTTCCTCAGACCCAATCCACGGACGCGCCCGCCGCCGCACAGTCGCCCGTTGACGACGCCGGAATGATCGCCGAAGCGCCGCCTGCCCTGGTCGCCGCGGTGGCGGATGTCTTGCCGGATGCTCCGGCGCCGGTGACCAAGGCCCTCCTGCCGGAACAGCGCACTTCAGCCCCCGGAGCGGCCTCGAACGTCCTCGCCTCTGCGCCGGTCACCGTCGAGGACGTCACCGCACATAGTGCGACCAAGGGATTGGCGAAGCCCGAAACCGCTCCGCCCCCCGGATCCGCTCAAGGGGCCACCCTCGCCCCATCGTCAGACGGGGTTCCGGAACTGACGAAACCGGACGAGCTCGCCTTCAAGCCGGTCCGCTCCGATCCGGAAACCGCCATCGCAGGGGCGGCGCCAACGGTCCAGGCGTCATCCGTTCCCGCAACGCAGGATCCATCGCCTGCGCCCGCCCGGGCGAATGCGACCACCCTTGCGATTCTCGCCGATCAGATGGCCCGCAAGCTGGACGGCGGTTCGACCCGGTTTGACATCGAACTCAATCCCGAGGGCCTGGGTCGCGTCGACGTCCGGCTGGATATCGACTCGACGGGAGGCGTTCGGGCGGCGTTCACCTTCGAAACCCGGCACGCCGCCGGCGAGCTCAGCCGAAGGTCGGATGAGCTTCAGAAGAGCCTGGAGAGCGCTGGATTCAATCTTTCCGGCGGCCTGTCCTTCGACGTCGCCGGTGATCGCTCGCAGGGTCGGGGCGCCGCCTGGTCCGACCAGACCGGTGGCCGGCCCTCCGGTCCCCTTCCCGCCGAAAATGAGCCTCTGTCGGAGACGGGCTCAGTCATCACCAACGCCCTGACCGGGCGCAGTTGGAGACGCTCCGGCGTCGATATCAGGATCTGACCCCATGGCCGTCACCTCAGCGACTGCAACCCCCGCCGCCCCGGCGACCCCGGCCGCCCAGCAGGATCTCGGCGTCTTCGGCAAGACGCAGCTCAACGCCAGCTACGACACCTTCATGAAACTGCTGACGGCGCAGATCAAGAACCAGGATCCGCTGTCGCCGCTCGACTCCACCCAGTTTACCGAGCAGCTCGTGCAGATGACCGGGGTTCAGCAGCAACTGTACTCCAACGACCTGCTCAAGCAGCTGGTGAGCAATACGGGCGCTGGCATGTCGGACGCCGTCTCGGTGATCGGCCGCGAAGTGACCGCCGCGTTCGACAAGTCCACACTCGTCGGCGGCCAGGCCAAGTGGAATTACAATATCGGCAAGGACGCCGCGTCGGTGAGCATCGAGGTTCTGGACTCCAATGGCAGGGTCGTCGCGACCGCCACGCCGACCGATGTCAAGGCGGGCGATCAGACCTTCACCTGGAACGGTACGGACCTGAGCGGGGGCAAGCGCCCGGATGGCGGCGAGTATCGTCTGCGGATCACACCCCGCGACATCAGCGGCGCCACCATCACCTCCAAAGTCTTTCAGAGGGGGGTCGTGACCGCCGTCGAGCAAGTGAACGGCCAGCCTGTCCTGTCCCTCGGCGCCGTCAGGGTGCCCTGGTCCTCCATTACCGCCGTCAAACAGGCCGCCTAGGCCGCCAATTCAACCCTCAACGCACTGATCTCCAAGGAAAGCAGACACCATGAGCATCAACAGCGCCCTTCTTGCGGGAGTCTCCGGTCTGGTCGCCAACTCGGCGGCGATGGCCGCGATCTCGGACAACATCGCCAACACCAACACCACGGGCTACAAGCGCAACCAGGTCAACTTCGCCAGCGTCGTCACCGACCAGGCGGTCAAAGGCCGATACTCGGCCGGCGGGGTCGAGGCCAGCACACGCAGGTTCATCGCGAACCAGGGCCTGATCCAGGCCGCCTCCACCTCCACCGACCTTGCGATCGCGGGAGAAGGCTTCTTTGTAGTGACTGAGAAGGCCACCGGGGTTGCGATGCAGGACCCGCGCTATTTCACCCGCGCGGGGTCGTTCGCCGTGGATGACGACGGCTTCCTGGTCAACGACGCTGGCTTCTACCTCCAGGGCTGGCCCGCGGACGAAGAGGGCAACATCGTCACCGACCCCTCGGATCTGAGCCAGATGGGCTCCATCAACGTCAAGAACTTCGGCGGTCAGGTCGCCGCGACCACGAACGTGGCCGTCAGCGCCATTCTCGATACCCGCGGCGTGCCGGGTTCGGTCGGCGACGCCACCTATGTGAACAACACCGTCGCCTCGATGGCCGACTACGCCGTCAACCCGGCCACCGGCACCAAGCCGGATTTCACCATCCAGTTGAATGTGTACGACTCCAAGGGCGGCACCCATCGGGTCAACATGTCCGTTCTGAAGGACTCATCGGGTCCGAACCGCTGGCACGCGGAACTCTACGCGGTGCCCAGTTCGGATATCACAGGCGGTGTCCGGCCCGGTCAGATCGCAGCGGGCAAGATCGCATTCAATCCGGACGGCTCGTTCAATAAGGCCGGCACAACTCTCTTCGGCGGCCTCGGTAACCCGCCCAACTTTAAACTCGGCCCCTCTTCCGCCACCACCGGTGTACGATGGGCCGCCGCTCTCGGAATCGAGGCGTCGGACGTTGATCT
The DNA here is from genome assembly GCA_046093265.1 of Phenylobacterium sp. Taxonomy (GTDB): domain Bacteria; phylum Pseudomonadota; class Alphaproteobacteria; order Caulobacterales; family Caulobacteraceae; genus Phenylobacterium. The sequence continues at coordinate 2,733 of JBJTFE010000062.1, forward strand.
CGACCTGGGCAACCTCACCCAGTTCGCCGCCACCTCCATCGTGACCTCCGTCAATCCCGATGGGGCGCCGCTGAGCGTTGTCAGAGGGGTCGAGGTGGATGCGGACGGCAAGGTCTCGGCGATTTTCGACAACAACCTGAAACGCCTCGTTGCGCAGGTCGGCCTCGCCACCTTCATCAATCCTGACGGATTGGATCCGGTGAGCGGCACCGCATACGCGCAGTCCAGCCGGTCTGGAGGGTATTCCGTCAAACCGCCCCAGCTGGGCGGAGCCGGCAAGATTGAGTCCTCGTCCCTGGAGGCGTCGACAGTCGATCTCTCTTCAGAGTTTACAGGACTGATCATCACACAGAGAGCTTACTCAGCCTCCTCCAAAATCATCACCACCGCCGATCAGATGCTTGAGGAACTTATCAATATCAAGCGATAATGCTTGACGTTAATAAATCATACTTTCTCAGGAAGTCTTGACTATATCGGAGTGATACATGGGGGGTTCTGTGGTTAGGCTTTTGTTTACTACGATTTTTCACCGGGCGTTATGCGGTCGTCGCCAAAGTGTGTCCAAGACCTGATGGTGGGAAGGGCGCATAGCCATGTATCAGCAACCACAGCCGCAGCTGCGCACAAACAGCCGGGGAGAGGCCTACGTCATCGGCCCCACCGGCGCGCACCTGACCCTGCGGGATTTACCGCCCACCGACACCGGCCGCTGGGTGATCCGGCGGAAGGCCGAGGTGGTGGCGGCGGTCCGCGGCGGGCTGCTTACGCTTGAACAGGCCTGCGAGCGTTACTCCCTGACGCAGGAAGAGTTCCAGGCCTGGCAGAAGTCCATCGAGAAGCACGGCATGGCCGGGCTGCGGACCACCCGGCTCCAGCAGTACCGCTGAGTTTCCGCCCCTCCGGGGCGACCGAGCGGCCGCATCCCTACCCCCGGGATGCGGCCGTTTCGCTTTTCAGGCCGCCCGATCCGGCCCGTCGCCGAGGCGCAGCACCCGGATCGAGATCTGCTCGCGCTCACCCGCCCGGCGTTCGACCAGCAGCCGCGCCACCTGGGCGTCATCGTGGAAGACATAGCCCTTGATGGCGTCGAGCAGGGCCTTGGCCAGGTTGTCCAGGTCCATCCAGGGCGGATCGCCCACATAGTCCATGAGGATCTCCACCGAGAATTCCCCCCAGGCGGGCCGGCCGCCGCGCCAGGCCTTGCGGAAGAACTCATGGATCAGGGTCTTGTAGTAGCGGGCCTGGGTGGTCAGGCCATCAACCACCACCTCGACGGCGTCGCCATCCTCCCGGGCGCGCACCTTGCCGTGATGGATCCAGCCCGCGTCCATGGCCTTCCTCCGCCCGCGGCCGCCTTGCAGTCTGGCCCGTCTCCGCTAAACCGGGCGCACATTCGACCGGAGGCCCGCCATGAGCAAGACCCGCACTGAATCCGACACCTTCGGCCCCATCGAGGTCGACGCCTCGGTCTACTGGGGCGCCCAGGCCCAGCGCAGCCTCGGCAACTTCAAGATCGGCTGGGAGAAGCAGCCCCAGCCCGTCATCCGCGCCCTCGGCATCGTCAAGCGTGCGGCGGCCGAAGCCAACATGGAGCTGGGCCGGCTTGATCCGAAGATCGGCCAGGCCATAGTCGCCGCCGCCCAGGAGGTGATCGACGGCAAGCTCGACGCCCACTTCCCCCTGTCGGTCTGGCAGACCGGCTCCGGCACACAGTCGAACATGAACGCCAACGAGGTCATCTCGAACCGCGCCATCGAGATGCTCGGCGGGGAGATGGGCTCCAAGACGCCGGTCCACCCCAACGACCACGTCAACATGAGCCAGTCGTCCAACGACACCTACCCGACGGCCATGCACATCGCCGCCGCCGAGCAGGTGCACCATGACGTCATCCCCGCCCTCGAGCACCTGCTGGGCGCCCTGCGGGCCAAGCAGGCGGCCTTCGAGCCCATCATCAAGATCGGCCGCACCCACACCCAGGACGCCACGCCCCTCACCCTCGGCCAGGAGTTCTCCGGCTACGCCCAGCAGGTGGAGAACGGCCTGAAGCGCATCCGCCTCTGCCAGCCTGGCCTCCTGGAGCTGGCCCAGGGCGGCACCGCCGTCGGCACCGGCCTCAACGCCCCGGTGGGCTTCGCCGAGCTGGTGGCCGCAAAGATCGCCGCCATCACCGGCCTGCCCTTCGTCTCGGCGCCGAACAAGTTCGAGGCCCTGGCCGCCCATGACGCCATGGTGTTCAGCCACGGCGCGCTGAACACGGTCGCCGGCTCCCTGTTCAAGATCGCCAACGACATCCGCTTCCTCGGCTCCGGCCCGCGGTCGGGCCTGGGCGAGCTGTCCCTGCCCGAGAACGAGCCTGGCTCGTCCATCATGCCGGGCAAGGTGAACCCGACCCAGTGCGAGGCCCTGACCATGGTCTGCACCCAGGTCTTCGGCAACCACGCCACCCTGACCTTCGCCGGCGCCTCGGGCCACTTCGAGCTGAACGTCTTCAACCCGGTCATGGCCTACAACTTCCTGCAGTCCTGCCGCCTGCTGGCCGACGCCGCCGTCTCCTTCACCGACAACTGCGTGGTGGGGATCGAGGCCCGGGAGGACAACATCAAGGCCGCCCTCGAGCGCTCCCTCATGCTGGTCACCGCCCTGGCGCCCAAGATCGGCTACGACGCCGCGGCCAAGATCGCCAAGACGGCCCACAAGAACGGCACAACCCTGCGCGAGGAGGCCGTCGGCGGCGGCTATGTCACCAACGAGGAATTCGACGCCGTCGTCCGCCCCGAGAAGATGATCTCGCCGGGCTGAACCTGGACGGCGACCCTACAGAAAACCCCCTCCGGCCCGCTACGCGGTCCACCTCCCCCTCAAGAGGTGGAGGGATTTCAGCACCTTAATTGCTCCCCCTCCCAGGGGGAGCTCCGGACGAAGTCCGGTGAGCAACCATGTTCAAGCGGGTTGGGTTTTGACCCAGGGCTGTCCTCTGTGGAGGATGAGGTTGGCGGCTTCGATGAGCTTTCGCATGACGGCGACGATGGCCAGCTTGATGGGCTTTCCACGGGCGAGGAGGGCCT
>JBJTFE010000063.1:0-7536 GCA_046093265.1 Phenylobacterium sp.
AGGGCGAAGGCGGCGAAGACCGTCGCCGGCCAGTGGGCCTGCACCCGGTCATGAAGGCTGTGGATCGCCAGGTAGAGGCATAAGGGCAGGGCGGCCAGCAGGGGCAGGGACAAGTCCAGTCCGCCGACCCGGCCCCGACTCCGCATGCCGGCCCAGACCCCGATGCCGGCCAGGACGGCGATCAGGGGGTTGAGGAGCACGAACTGGGTCGTCAGGAACTCGCCAAGGTATCCGGGGCGGAACTGTGAGGGCTCGACCCGCCCGAACTGCTTTTCGAAGGTCAGCCAGCCATGTGTTGCGTTCCACGCCAGGTTGGTGGCGAAGACCAGCCCCGCCACCCCCACGGCGCTCCAGGGCCAGGGTGTGGTCAGCCGTCGGCGGTTCTCGGCCGTGCTGAGCAGCCAGAGGAAGACCCCGGGCGCGAGGAAGAGGGCAGAGTACTTGGAGATGCAGGCGAGGCCTGCCGTCAGCCCGGCCAGCAGCCAGAGCCTCGGACTTCCCCCAGTGGCGATCCGGCCCAGCACGGCCAGGGTCGCGGCCCAGAACAGGATGGCCGGGGCGTCCGGCGTGGCGATGAGGCCGCCTGCGCCGATGGTCAGCATGGCGTTGTAGGCGAGGGCGGCCAGCAGGGCCGTCCGGGCGCCTCCGCCCAGCCGGCGGGCCAGGTCCGCGGTCAGCCAGGTGGTGACCGAGGCGCCCAGGACCGGCAGCAGGCGTACGCCCAGCGGCGCATCGCCGGCCAGGGTGGTTCCAAGCCGGATCCACCAGGCGATCATCGGCGGGTGGTCGTAATAGCCGAAATGAAGGTGCTGGGACCACAGCCGGTAGTAGGCCTCGTCCTCCGTCAGCGGTATCACTGCGGCGGCCCATAGCCGGACGGCCGTCAGCGCCAGGATCAGCAGCCAGAGGCCCCGGACGGCGTACAGTCTCACCAGACCGCCTTCGAGGTCGTGACATAGTTCCAGGCGGCGGCGACGACGGCGCCGGCCAGCCCCGCCACCCACCAGGCCGGACCGCGCTCAAAGACAACTGTCGCAACCGCGACATTGGCCGCCAGCGGCACGCTGCAGAGCACGCAGAACTTGACATAACCGGAGATCAGCTTGAGCCCCTTCAGCCGGCGGTCCCGGTAGGTGACGGCGTTGTTGATCAGGTAGTTCGAGGTCATGGCGCCCACGGCCGCCAGGGTCTGGGCCCAGGAGAAGCCGATATGCAGCAGGCTTCGCAGGATGGCCAGGTGCACCAGTACGCCGCTGGCGCCCACCATGGCGAACATCAGGAAGCGCGGTGAAATGACGTCCTTGCTGAGCTTGGCGATCAGGAGGCCCAGGTACTGGACCACCACCCCGTTATCGAGCTTGGAGTCCCCGGCCTCCCGGGCGCGGAAGGTGTAGGGCAGTTCGACGATCCTGAGGGGGCGGTCCTGCGAGGCGACGATGTCGAACAGGACCTTGAAGCCCGAGGTGGAAAGGCGCTGGGCGACGGCCTCCACCGCCGAGCGTCGGACCATGAAAAAGCCGCTCATCGGGTCGGTCAGGTCCGCCCTCAGCACCTGGCGGCCCAGCCAGTTGGCCAGACGGCTGCCGGCCTCGCGCCGCGCGCCGAGGGCGGAAGCATCGGCGCCCGGCCCGCCGCAGTATCGACTTCCGACGGCAAGGTCCGCCCCGCCGTTGCGCAGGGCGTCCAGCATGGCCGGCAGCAGGGTTTCGTCGTGCTGGAGGTCGCCGTCCATCACCGCCACGAAGGGGGCCGCGCTGGCCATGATCCCCTCGATGACCGCGCCGGCGAGGCCTCGGCGACCCACCCGGTGAAGGCACAGGACACGCGGGTCGACCGCCGCCACGGCCTTGACCTCCGCCGCCGTCCCGTCAGGCGAGTTGTCGTCGACGAAGATGACCTGCCACCGGCGACCGGCCAGCGCGGCCTCGACCAGGCCGATCAGCTTGCGGACATTGGCCCGCTCGTTGAAGGTCGGGACGACGACCGTCAGCTCAAGGCCGGCGGGGGCGGCTGATGCGTCTGGCGCGGTCGGGTCGGAATCAGGCAATCGACACCCCATATCTCGGCGTGGTTTACAGCCCGCGTCCCGCCAAGGCCAGCCATGCGGCCGGCCTGCCGACGGAGGAGAGGACCCAGACGATGAATCGAATCCAGGCTGCGCTCGCCACCGCGGTCACGGCCCTGCTCCTCGCGGCGGGTCCCGCAGGGGCGGACAGTGTGGGTCGGCCGCGGCCCGGCTATTGGGAGCTGACCAACGTCTTCACGGTGGTGATCACCCAGAAGAAGGTCGAGCGGCGCTGCCTGGTGGCGTCCGAGATCAACAAGTTCATGACCTCGCCGTCCAACCGGCACTACGCCTGCACCTATCCCTCCCGGGCCGTCGGGGATGGGAAGATTCTGCTGAAGGGCAGTTGCGCCACCAAGGAGGGCCAGGTCGCCGATGTCACGGCGAATGGCGGCTACGCCCCTGAGTCCTTCCGCCTGAAGCTCTCCCTTTCCACGAAGATCGCCGGCATCCCCCTGGGCGGGACCGCGACGACCACCGCCCGGCGTCTGGGGGATGCCTGCCCGGCCGACGCCGTCCGGTCGGATGAGGCCAAGAGAGTCCTGAAGGGTGGGGACACCCCGCCGCAGAGCTGATTTGACCGCGTCAGGCCTGTCCGGCCGCCTTGGGAGGGGATAGGCTCGCGCCATGTCCGAAGTTGAAATCCGCCTTTCCGCCGCCGGAGTCACCCTTCCGGTCCCTGTTGCGCCCGTCGCCAACTATGTTCCCTCCGTCCGGAGCGGGTCCCTGATCCACATCTCGGGTCAGGTCTCCCTCGACGCCGCAGGGGGCGTGAAGGGCGTGGTTGGGGTCGATGTCGACCTGGAGGCCGCTCAGGTCGCCGCCCGTCTCTGCGGGATCAACCTGCTGGCGCAGATGAAGGCCGCCTGCGGCGGCGACCTTGACCGGGTGGTCCGGGTGGTCAAGCTGGGGGGCTTTGTCCAGGCCGGGCCGGACTTCTTCGACATCCCCAAGGTCGTCAACGGCGCTTCCGACCTGATGGTCCTGGCCTTCGGCGACGCCGGGCGGCACGCCCGCTCGGCGGTCGGCGTCTACCGTCTGCCCCTGAACTTTGCGGTGGAGGTCGACGCCGTGGTGGAGGTCCGATGAAGGCGCAGTTCGGAGAGGCCTGGGACCTTCTCTTCAGTCCCGCCATCGCCCATCGCGGCCTCTGGAGCCCGGACGGCGCGCCCGAGAACTCGCTCGGCGCCTTCCAGGCCGCCTGCCAGGCCGGCTACGGCATCGAGCTGGACGTCCACATCACCGCCGATGGCGACGCGGTCGTCTTCCACGACAACACCCTCAAGCGCATGACGGGCAGGGAAGGGCGGGTGAAGGACCACACCGCCGCCGACCTCGCCGGGATGTCCCTGAAGGGCACGGATGAGACCATCCCGACTCTGCTGGAGGCCCTGGCCCTGATCGGCCACAGGGCCATGGTCCACGTGGAGCTGAAGACTCCGTTCGGAGAGGTTGGGCCGCTGGAGCAGAGGGTGCATGAGATCCTCATGGATCATGCCGGACCGACCTGCGTGATCGGCTTCAATCCCTACAGCCACGCCTGGTTCGCCGATCGCTTCCCGGGGGTCCTTCGCGGGCTGGACAGCTATCGCTGGAACGACGAGGCCACCCACATCTCGCCCGAGCAGCGCAAGGCCTTCGCCCGGCTGGAGCATGTCTCGATCGCCCGCCCGCACTTCCTGGCCATGAGCCTGGACACCGTGGCCAACGCCGAGGTGGCCGCCCATCGCAAGGCGGGCATGCCCGTCGTCGCCTGGACGGCCCGCACGCCCGAGCAGGCCGAGGCCGCGCGCCCACACTGCGACAACATCATCTTCGAGGGCTTCCGGGCGTGACGCTGAAGCCTGCGGTGCGCATCAGCCGCCGCATCGCCGAGATCGGCAGGGCGGACTGGGACGCCTGCGCGGTGCAAGAGGATGCCCCGTACAATCCTTTTATCTGCTTCGATTTTCTCGATTGCGCTGAAGAGGCGGGTTGCGCCGTGGAATCCCAGGGCTGGGGGCCGCAGCACCTCTCAGTCGAGGACGAAGCCGGTCGGGTCGCCGCCGTCATGCCCCTCTACCTGAAGAGCCACAGCCAGGGGGAATACATCTTCGACCACGCCTGGGCCGACGCCTACGAGCGCGCGGGCGGTCGCTACTACCCCAAGTTCCTGAGCGCCGCGCCCTTCACGCCGGCCACGGGGCCGCGGCTGCTGGTGCGGCCGGACGTCGACCCCGACGAGGGCCGGAGGGCCCTGCTGGGCGGCGCCCTGACGGTCTGCGAGCGCTACGGCGCCTCGGGGGTGCACGTGAACTTTCCCACCCGCGAGGAGTGGACCTGGCTGGGCGAGGCGGGAATGGCCCTGCGCGAAGGCCAGCAGTACCACTGGCTGAACCGCGGCTATGCGACCTTCGACGACTTCCTCGCCGACCTGTCCTCCGGTCGCCGCAAGACCATCCGGCGAGAGCGCCGCGACGCCGGCCAGGGCCTCGAGATCCACTGCCTGACGGGCGCGGACCTGACCGAGGAACACTGGGACGCCTTCTACCGGTTCTATGTCGACACAGGCTCGCGCAAGTGGGGCCGGCCCTACCTGAACCGGCTGTTTTTCTCGTTGCTCGGCGAGCGCATGGCGGACCGGGTCCTGCTCATCATGGCCCGCCGGAACGGGCGCTGGATCGCCGGCGCCCTCAACCTGATCGGCGGCGACTGTCTGTTCGGGCGCAACTGGGGCTGCATCGAGGACGTGCCCTTTCTGCATTTCGAGCTCTGCTATTACCAGGCCATCGAGTGGGCCATCGGCAGGGGGCTCGACCGCGTCGAGGCGGGCGCCCAGGGTCAGCACAAGATCGCAAGGGGGTACCTTCCGGCGCCGGTTCACTCCGCCCACTTCATCGCCGACCCGGCTCTGCGTGGACCGGTGGAGGATTATCTGCGGCGGGAAATGCAGGCCGTGGAGCAAGAGATGGAATGGCTGTCCGAGGCCTACTCCCCCTTCCGCCAGCCGGGAGACGCCTGAGGCCGGGCGTGCTATCCAGCGGCCGCAAGACAGGGAGACCGCCATGAGCCTCGACGGCGCCTACGATCCGGGCAACATCTTCGCCAAGATCCTCCGGGGCGAGGCGCCCTGCGCCCGCGTGTTCGAGGACGAACACGCCTTCGCCTTCATGGATGTCTTCCCGCAGAGCCGGGGCCACACCCTGGTCATTCCCAAGCACTCGGACGCGAAAAACCTGCTGGAAGAGGACCCGGCCCGGCTGGCGCCCCTGATCCTGGCGGTGCAGCGGGTGGCTCGCGCTGTGCGTGCGGCCCTGAACCCGGACGGTCTGGTCGTGACCCAGTTCAATGGCGCGCCGGCGGGGCAGACCGTCTACCACCTCCACTTCCACATCATCCCGCGCTGGGAGGGGATTGCCCTGGGCCGTCACGCCGCCGGCGGCATGGCCGACCCGGGCGAGCTGGCCGAGCTCGCCCGCCAGATCGCCTCGAAGATCAGCTGAGCGCCTTCTTTTGCAATGAGAGAGCGCTCAATTGCTCCCCTGCGGGGGAGCTCCCGGCGGAGCCGGGTGAGGGGGCGTGCCGAGACACCGCAGACCCCCTCCGGCCCGCTGCGCGGTCCACCTCCCCCTGAAAGGTGGAGGAATTACAGAGCCAATTGCTCCCCCTCCCAAGGAGAGCTCCCCGGGAAGCGGGGTGAGGGGGTGCAACGGCGCCTCCGCAAGACCCCCTCCGTTCCGCTGGCGCGGTCCACCTCCCCGTGGAAGGTGGAGGAATGACCGCAGCGCAATTGCTCGCCATCCGGGAGATTTCCGGGCGTAGCCCGGTTGGGAGCCGCAGACCCTATGCGTCCGGAGCCTGGCCGGTCAGTCCGCCAGTTCGGGGGCGGGGGAACGTCCCTTCTTCGGGGTCTCGATGACCGGGGCCCCCGGCTCGCGCTTGTCGCCTTCGATGTCGAAGGCCATCTTGCCTTCGGACAAGACCACCTTGACGTGTCCGCCACGGGTCAGGCGCCCGAAGAGGATTTCGTCCGCGAGGGGCTTCTTGATGTGCTCCTGGATCACGCGGCCCAGCGGTCGGGCCCCGTAGAGCTCGTCGAAGCCGTTCTTGGCCAGCCAGTCCGCCGCCTCGTCGGTGATCTCGATTGTCACGTTCCGGTCCGCCAGCTGGCCCTCTAGCTGCAGGACGAACTTGATCACCACCTGGCGGATGATCTCCGGGGTCAGCGGCCGGAACGGAACGATTGCGTCCAGCCGGTTCCGGAACTCGGGGGTGAACAGGCGCTTGAGCGCCTCCTCCACCTCGCCCTCCTGCTTCCCGCGGCCAAAGCCGATCGCGTTGCGCTGGGCGTCGGAGGCGCCTGCGTTGGTGGTCATGATCAGGACCACGTTGCGGAAATCGACCTTCTTGCCGTTGGCGTCGGTCAGCACCCCGTGGTCCATGACCTGGAGCAGGATGTTGAACACGTCGGGGTGGGCCTTCTCGATCTCGTCCAGCAGGACCACGCAGTGCGGATGCTGGTCGACGGCGTCGGTCAGGAGTCCGCCCTGGTCAAACCCGACATAGCCGGGGGGCGCCCCGATCAACCGGCTGACCGTATGGCGCTCCATGTACTCGCTCATGTCGAAGCGGAGGAGCTCGATCCCGAGGGTCGAGGACAGCTGGCGGGCGGTTTCGGTCTTGCCGGTACCGGTGGGGCCGGAGAACAGGTAACAGCCGATCGGCTTGGCCGGATCGCGCAGGCCCGCGCGCGCCACCTTCATGGCGGCCGACAGCTGCTCTATGGCCTCGTCCTGGCCGTAAACGGTCCGCTTGAGGTCGGTTTCCAGCTGCAGAAGGGCTTCCGTGTCGGACTTGGAGACCGACTTGGGCGGGATACGGGCGATCTTGGCGACCACGGCCTCGACCTCCTTCACCCCGATCACCTTCTTGCGGCGGCTTTCTGGCAACAGCATCTGGCTCGCGCCGGCCTCGTCGATGATGTCGATCGCCTTGTCCGGCAGCTTGCGGTCCGAGATGTAGCGGGCGGAAAGCTCCACCGCCGACTTCAGGGCGTCGTTGGTGTAGCGGAGCTTGTGGAACTCCTCGTAGTAGGTCTTCAGGCCTTTGAGGATCTTGATCGAGTCCTCGATGGTCGGCTCGTTCACATCGATCTTCTGGAAGCGACGGACCAGGGCCCGGTCTTTCTCGAAGTGCTGGCGAAACTCTTTGTAGGTCGTCGAGCCCATGCAGCGCAGCGCGCCGTTCTGCAGCGCAGGCTTCAGAAGGTTTGATGCATCCATGGCGCCGCCGGAGGTTGCGCCTGCGCCGATGACGGTGTGGGTCTCATCAATGAAGAGGACGGCCTTCGGCTGTTCTTCCAGTTCCTTGACGACGGCCTTCAGACGCTCTTCGAAGTCGCCGCGGTAGCGCGTGCCCGCCAGGAGCGCGCCCATGTCGAGCGAGTAGATGACCGCGTCGGCAAGGATGGCCGGCGCTTCACCATCAACGAT
>JBJTFE010000064.1:0-2433 GCA_046093265.1 Phenylobacterium sp.
GCCGCAAATCGGCCGCCTGACCTTCACCCGCCGCTGCTTCCATAAAAGCCCACCCCAGCCAACATCATCTAATTGATTCTATTATCAAATATCGACTAGAAAGTCACCCAAAAGCGTGCGCCATCTGGGAAATGTGGGTTGAAATCGTGGAGAGCTTCGAGGGCAATGCCTATCGCGGCGTCTACACCGTCCGCTTCGAGGGCGTGATCTATGTGCTCCACGTCTTTCAGAAGAAGTCGCCGTCGGGGGTCCGAACGGCGCAGACGGATATCGACCTGGTGAGCGAGCGTTTGAAACGCGCCCGCGAACATTATGAGAGCAACTACCAACAGCCCACGAAGGGCAAGGCAGGCAAACGTGGCAAATGACATCACCGAAGGCGCCGGCAACGTCTTCGCCGATCTGGGTCTCCCAGACGCCGCCGAGCGTCAGACCAAGACGCGGCTGGCGATGGCCGTGAACGCGCTGCTGAAAGAACGCCGCCTCAAACAGACAGAAACAGCGACCATCCTGGGCATCCCGCAATCCAAAGTGTCATCGCTTGCCAACTATCGGCTCGATCATTTCTCGGTCGAGAAGCTGATGAGCTTCCTCAATGCGCTTGAGCAGGATGTCGAAATCGTCATCCGCCCGAGCCGCGAGGCCGTTGGGCGCACGTCTGTGTTTGCGCTGACCTAGATGTTCAACCTGATCATGTTTTCCCTCGAATGGGAGAAAAATGGCGTCACGTCCGTGCCCGCCTCGCGCAAAGCCGGCGGCCTCCAGACGGCCGCGCACCACATAAATCGTCGGGCGATCGGGCAGACGAAAGGCGGGCGGCAGGCCGGCCTCGACACAGGCCCCGGCAAGGTCCGACAGGACGGCCTCCGAGACGTCCGGCGGTGGATCATGCGACAGCGGGGCGGCGGACCGCGCCCGACCCATGGGGGCGGTGACCATCGCCAGGATCCACCCGGATCGCTCCTCCACCCTCCGGGGCGCCAGGCTGGCGACCGTGGCGCGCTCCAGCCGGGCGATGTCGTCAGCGCCCGCCTCAGCCCTTGTCCTGCAGGAGCCGGGCCTTGTCCCTCTGCCAGTCGGGCTCGGCGGAGGTCTCGCGCTGGTCGACCAGCCCCAGCCTTGGCACGCGGGCGCCGACCGGCAGGACCACGCCCGGCGCAAGGACGGCATTGGCTCCGATCTTCGTTCCATCGCCGATAAGGGCCCCGAACTTGTCGACGCCGGTCTCGATCAGCACACCAGAGACCATGAGGCGGATCTCCTTGTCGGCGAACTCATTGCGATAGTTGGCGACCATGGCGCCGGCCTCGATGTTGACCTCGGAGCCCACGATGGAGTCGCCGATGAAATTCAGGTGTGCGGCCTTCGAGCCGCTGAACATGAACACCGTCTTGAGTTCGACCGCCGGGCCGATGATGCAATCCTCGTCAAGGAAGACGCCGCCGCGAAGAAGGGCGGAGCTCGAGACGAAGCAGCGAGGTCCGACGATCACAGGCCCCTTGAGCAACGCCCCGGGTTCGACCTCGGCCGAGCGATGGACAGCGGCGTCGCCCCGGACCTCATACCCGGGACCCAGGCCGGAAATGGCGCCGCGGACGAGCTCTGGCGCTCTCTGGGTGAGGGACCACGGCGGGGCGGTTTCTGCGCCGAACGGTGAGCCCTGCCAGCGATGGATGTAAGGTTCAATGCGCATTCGGGATTCAGACTAGGCCATCGACCCATTAAACCGCATCCAGATTCTGGCTGAAGCGAATTTGACGCCCGCGACGCAGTCATCGGGGTTCTTGTCGTATCAGGTTACGACGCCCCGGAAGTCCTTGAGCTTGTTGAATCAGCGCTCGACAAGATTTCTCGGGGCGCAGAGATGGCCGTCGATGATGGGCTGGACCTTGCGGCCGCCCTTGGGCGGGATGACGGTGGAGACGCCTCTGGCTTCAAGGTCGTTCAGGATGACGTCGGCATCGTAGCCCTGGTCCCCGAGCATCACCTTCGGCTCAGGCCCGGGCTCGGCCATGACGGGGCCGCAACCCTGGACGTTGGAGCCCGTGGCGCGCTCCAGCCGGGCGATCTCGTCAGCGCTCACCTCAGCCCTTGTCCCGCAACAGCCGGGCCTTGTCCCTCTGCCAGTCGCGCTCGGCCGACGTCTCGCGCTTGTCGTGCAGCTTCTTGCCCTTGGCCAGGGCCAGCTCCAGCTTGGCCAGGCCCTGGTCGTTCCAGTAGAGCCGGGTCGGGATCAGCGTCCGGCCCTCGCGCTGGACGGCGCCGATCAGCCGGTCCAGCTGCTTGCGGTGCAACAGCAGCTTCCTGTGCCGCCGGGGCTCATGGTTGAAGCGGTTGGCCTGGGCGTAGGGCGGGATGTCCGCGAGGATCAGGTGGATGAAGAGGCCTTTGTCCGGCTGGTCGAACGCCAGATCGAAGGCGGCGTGAACGGGC
>JBJTFE010000065.1:0-7723 GCA_046093265.1 Phenylobacterium sp.
CCTTCGGCCTGTCGCCCTTCTTCCGCATCAGCTACGCCACCTCGGAGAAGATCCTGGAGGACGCCTGCAGCCGCATCCAGCGCTTCTGCGCCTCCGTGAAGTGACGGTGGAGATCGTCAACCTCAACAAGGCCCGCAAGGCCCGGGCGCGCGACGCGGCGAAGTCCCTCGCCGCCGAGAACCGCGTCGCCTTCGGCCGCACCCGGGCCGAGAAGGCCAAGACCCGGTCCGAGACCACCCAGGCCGTCCGCCTGCTCGACGGAAAGCGCCTCGAGCCCTAGGCGCAGCAAGCCCCCTCTGGCCCGCTACGCGGGCCACCTCCCCCTCAAGAGGTGGAGGAATTACAGTCACTTAATTGCTCCCCCTCCCCGGGGGAGCTCCCGGCGAAGCCGGGTGAGTGGGTGCAACGGCGCCTCCGCAAACCCCCTCCGGCCCGCTGCGCGGGCCACCTCCCCCTCAAGAGGCGGAGGAATTACAGTCACTTAATTGCTCCCCCTCCCAGGGGGAGCTCCGCGCGACGCGCGGTGAGGGGGTGCAACGGCCTCTCCGAAGACCCCCTCCGGCCCGCTGCGCGGTCCACCTCCCCCTCAAGAGGTGGAGGAATTACAACGACTTAATTGCTCCCCATCAGGGCAGAGCCCCGAGGGCCGGCCCCATGGGTTCAGAACCTAGACGTCCTCGACGAAGACCACACCGGGCGCTGTTTTCAGGGCGCCCCGCACTGCAGGGCCGAGGTCGAACCGGCCCGGCAAGCGAACCTCGATCTCCCGTCCGCCCTCGACCGGCGCGACCAGGACGACCTCGCCGCCCCGACCCTGAGGGGCGGAGGTCAGGCGGGCCTTAAGGGCCTCGATCTCCAGGCTCCGGGGCGACACATGGACCCTGAGCCCCGCCACGGCGTTCTCGATCGCCGTCTCGACGGGCTCGGCGTCATCGCCGAAGAAACGCACCTCGCCGTCCCGGGCCTTGGCCCGGACCTTGAGCGAAACCGCCCGGCCGGGCTCCAGCAGATCACGGCAGCGGCGCAGGGACTCCGGCGGGAAGAGCACCTCGTACTCTCCGGAGGGATCGGACAGGGTCACAAAAGCGAACTTGTCCCCGCTGGCCTGGGAGGCCCGCTCCTGCCGTCGGCGCACCACGCCGGCCATGCGGAAGGCTTCCGCCCCCGCCTCCGCCTTGGGGATGACCTCGGTCAGAAGATCCGTGCGACGCCGCCGCAGGGCGGGCATCAGATTCTCCAGGGGATGACCTGAGAGATAGAAACCCACCGCGGCCAGCTCCTCGTCCAGGCGGCGGGTCGGGGACCAGGTCTCGGTGCGCGGCAGCCGGGGCCGCTGAGCCTCGACCTGGTCGCCGCCAAACAGCGAGCCCTGGGAGGAAGCGCGTTCTTCGGCGACGCTCTGGCCATAGCCGGCGAGCGTCTCCGAAGCCTCGACCAGCTGGGCGCGGTCGCAACCGAGACTGTCGAAGGCCCCCGCCCGCGCCAGGGTCTCGAGGGCCCTGCGGTTGACCTGGCGCGGATCAACCCGCTCAACGAAGTCGAAGATGTCGCGGAAGGGTCCGCCGGCGGCCCGGACCTCCACCACGTGCTCCATGGCCTGAAGACCGACATTGCGGATGCCGCCGAGGGCGTACAGCACCTCGCCCTCCCCGACCTCGAAGTCGGCGCCCGAGCGGTTGATGTCCGGCGGCCGGATGGTGACTCCGAACCGGCGGGCGTCCTGGTAGAAGATCGCCAACTTGTCGGTGTTGGAGATGTCGAGGCTCATGGAGGCCGCGAAGAACTCCACCGGCGCATTCGCCTTCAGCCAGGCGGTCTGGTAGCCGATCAGGGCGTAGGGCGCCGCGTGGCCCTTGTTGAAGCCATAGCCCGAGAACTTGGCCATCAGCTCGAACAGGGTGTCGGCCAGGTCCGGGTCCACCCCACGCTCTGCGGCGCCGGAGAGGAAGCGGGCCCTTTGCTGGTCCATCTCCTCCTTCTTCTTCTTGCCCATCGCCCGGCGCATGAGGTCGGCTTCGCCCAGGGAATAGCCGGCCATGATGCGGGCGATGTTCATCACCTGCTCCTGGTACACGATGACCCCGTAGGTCTCGGTCAGCACCGGCTCCAGGAGGGGGTGGTAGACGTTCAGCGGCTTGCGGCCGGCCTTGGTGTCCACATAGGCCGGGATCGATTCCATCGGGCCGGGCCGGTAGAGCGAGATCAGCGCCGTGACCTCCTCGATGGAGTTCGGCCGCAGCTGCCGCAGGGTGTCGCGCATGCCCTGGCCTTCCAGCTGGAAGACGCCGACTGTTTGCCCCGACGCCATCAGTTCGTAGCTGGCCGCGTCGTCCAGAGGCAGGCTCTCAAGAGGAAAGTCCGCGCCACGCCGGGCAAGGTGCTTCATCGCCCGGTCGATGACCGTCAGGGTCTTGAGGCCCAGGAAGTCGAACTTCACCAGGCCGGCGCTTTCCACCCATTTCATGTTGAACTGGGTCGCCGGAAGCTCGGACCGCGGATCCCTGTAGAGGGGAGACAGCTCGATCAGCGGACGGTCCGAAATCACGACGCCGGCCGCGTGGGTGGAGGCGTTCCGGTAAAGTCCCTCGAGCTTGAGAGCAATCTCCAGGAGCCTGGCGACGGACTCGTCCTCCTCCTGGGCCTGCCGAAGTCGGGGCTCCAGTTCGAGGGCCCGGGCCAGGGTCACGGGGTTGGCGGGATTGGCCGGAACCATCTTGGCGAGGCGGTCGACCTGTCCCAGAGGCATCTGCAGGACCCGACCGACGTCCCGCAGCACCGCGCGGGCCTGCAAGGTGCCGAAGGTGATGATCTGCGCCACCCGGTCGCTCCCGTAGCGCTGCTGGACGTAGGCGATCACCTCCTCCCGCCGCTCCTGGCAGAAGTCGATGTCGAAGTCGGGCATGGAGACCCGCTCAGGATTGAGGAAGCGTTCGAAGACCAGGCCGTAGCGTAGCGGGTCCAGGCCGGTGATCAGCAAGGACCAGGCGACCAGGGAGCTGGCGCCGGAGCCCCGGCCCGGGCCGACGGGGATGCCCTGTGACACCGCCCATTTCATGAAGTCCGAGACGATCAGGAAGTAGCCGGAGAACCCCATGTTCTGAATGACGGCGATTTCCTGCTCCAGGCGGGCCTCGTAGGCCTCGAGCGGGACCGCCAGGGGATGTACGGCCAGGCGGGTGCGTAGTCCCTCCCGGGCCTGTCTGGCCAACTCCTCGTCCTCCGTCCGGCCCTCCGCGATGGGAAAGCGCGGCATGATGGCATCGCGCTTGTTGACCATGAATGCGCAGCGCCGTGCGATGTCGATGGTGTTGTCGCAGGCCTCGGGAAGATCCGCGAACAGGGCGCGCATGTCCGCTGCGGGCTTGAACCAATGCTCCGGCGTCACCCGACGGCGCTCGTCCTGACCAATGAAGGCGCCGTCCGCGATGCAGAGAAGCGCCTCGTGGGCCGTGTAGAGGTCGGCGGTGGGGAAGTAGACGTCGTTTGTCGCCACCAGCGGCAGGTCATGGGCATAGGCGTAGGCCACCAGCGCCGGCTCCGCCGCCGCCTGACTGGCCAGGCCATGCCTCTGGAGTTCAATGTAGAAGCGGTCGCCGAAGGCTTCGGCCATACCTGCCAGAGCCGCCTCGCCCTCCGCCTTGCGGCCGGCGGCGAAGAGAGGATCCACGGGACCGTCGGCGCCCCCGGATAGGAGGATCAGCCCTTCCGAATGCGCGGCTACCGCCGACCAGGGCACGGAAGGCTCCTCCACTCCATCCGCTTCAAGATAAGCCATGGAGGAAAGGGTGGAGAGATTGAGGTAGCCTACCTCGGACTGGGCCAGCAGCACGATTGTGGGGGTGCGCGCCCAGCGCTCAGGAGGCCGGCCGCCGATCCCGGTGACCGGCAGCGCGCAGCCAATGATGGGCTGGACTCCTGTGTCCTTGGCGGTGACAGAGAATTCCAGGGCGCCGAACAGGTTGGCCCGGTCAGCGATGGCCACGGCCGGCATGCCTTGACCGGATGCAATCCGCCCGAGTGAATCCGCCTTCGCTGCGCCCTCTAGCAGAGAATAGGCGGACCGAACGCGCAGATGGATGAAACCGTCCTCGACCGCCATTGGTCCTTCCCGTCCGTCTTCTCCAGCCGCCAGACGCCGGAACTCAGGTCACCAGAATGGCGACCTGACACATCATCCACACAAAGCCGGCGACTGACAGAAAAGCCAGCGATTCCCTTGCAAGCCGAACCATGACTTGATCCCCCAACGATGTTCCTGGAATGTTCCTATTCTGGTTTTGTTCTCATTGCAAGGGGATCTTCCCGCTCGAACTCAGACCGGTGCGATCCGGCCCTGCCGGAGCGTCAGGACCCGGTCCATCCGGCCTGCGAGCTCCAGGTTGTGGGTGGCGATCAGGGCGGCCGCCCCCTGCCCCCGGACCATGGACCGCAGGCTGTCGAAAACCGACGCCGAGGTGTCCGGATCTAAGTTGCCGGTCGGCTCGTCGGCCAGGAGGATCCTCGGCCGGTTGGCCAGAGCCCTGGCCACGGCCACCCTCTGCTGCTCGCCGCCGGACAGCTGGGCGGGTTGATGTTCCAGCCGCTCGGTCAGACCGAGGTCCGTCAGCAGGGCGGCCGCGCGGGCACGGGCGGCGGCGGAGGTCCGGCCGGCCATCAGCTGGGGCAGCATGACGTTCTCGATGGCGGTGAATTCCGGCGACAGGTGATGGGCCTGGTAGACAAAGCCGATGGCGGACAGCCTCACCCGCGTCCGCAACGTGTCGGACAGGTCCGTGCAGTCCCGCCCCTCGACGATAACCCGCCCCGAGGTGGGCTTCTCCAGCAGTCCGGCGGCGTGGAGGAGCGAGGACTTGCCCGAGCCGGAGGGCCCGACCAGGCCGACAATCTCCCCGGCGGAGAGGTCCAGCTCCACCCCGTCGAGAACGTGCAGCAGGCGGTCGCCCGACCGGTAGGTCCGGTGCAGGTCGCGGAGGGAAAGGACCGGGGCCTCACTCATAGCGGAGAGCCTCCACGGGATCGAGGCGACTGGCGCGCCAGGCGGGCGGCAGGGTCGCCAGGAAGGCCGCGGCCAGGGACCAGCCGAGGATCAGGACCACTTCCGCCCAGTCGATCCGGGCCGGGATCCGAGAAAGATAGTACACGTCGGAGGCGAAGACCCTCGCGCCGGTCACCCACTCCACCGCCTGCTGGATGGGGCCGATATAGGTGCAGAAGAGAACGCCCAGGAGCAGGCCGGTCAGGGCGCCTGCGACCCCCACCGCCGCCCCCGCCATGAAGAAGATGCGCAGGATGGCGCCCTGCCCGGCGCCCATGGTGCGCAAGATGGCGATGTCGCGGCCCTTGTTCTTCACCAGCATGATCAGGCCGGAAATGATGTTCGCCGCCGCGATCACCACCAGCATCATCAGGATCAGGCGCATGACGTTGCGCTCCACCTTCAGGGCGCCCCAGAAGGCGGCGTTCCGCTCGGTCCAGTCGGAGACGGAAGCGGCGGGCCCGGCCAGGGCGGCGGCCTGGGACTTCACCGCCGCGGCGCGATCCGGGTCGGAGAGCCTCAGTTCGATGAAGTCCGGCGCTCCCTCTCGTCCGAAGAAAAGCCCCGCCTGCTCGATGGGCATGTAGAGGAAGCTCTGGTCATACTCGCTCATCCCCACGCTGAAGAGGCCGGAGACGATAAAGGTCTTGCGCTGGGGCGCATCACCGAAGGCCGTCGCGGCGCCGGTCGGGGAAATCAGTGTGATGGGATCACCTGGCCTCAGGCCCAGACCGGCGGCGAGGCGCTCGCCCACGAGCACGCGGTCTCCGCCGTATTCGCCCTCGCCCCAGCCCTTAAGTCCGCCGGGCGTGACATTGTCCGCGACGAGGCGAGTCGCCAGAAGATCGGCGCGGGCGACCCCGCGCACGATGGCGCCCGACACCTGGCCGTCGCCCACCGCCATGACCTGCCCCTCGATGACCGGGGCGGCCTGAACCACGCCGGGCAGTCCGGACAAGCTGCGGGTCAGCGCGGCGGTATCGAGGCCCGAGGCGGGCGAAGACGCGACGAAGACATGGCCGTTGAAACCGAGGATGCGCGAGAGGAGTTCGGCCCGGAAGCCGTTCATCACGCTCATGACGATGATCAGCACCGCCACGGCCAGGGCGATGCCGACGTAGGCGATGACGCCGATCATGGCCACGCCGCCCTCGCGACGCTTGGAGCGCAGGTATCGCCCGGCCACCATCCTCTCCCAGCGACTGAAGGGGCCGGCGGGGCGGAGGTCGAAGCGGTCGGCGGCGGACGCGGGTGAAGAGGACTGAGGCATGGGCTCGGGCTTGTGGCGGACCCGACCGCTATGCCCCGGTTCGGAGACGAAAAGAAGGCCGCCCGGGAGCTGGGCGGCCTTCTCCATCTCGGGGAACACTCCGGCCTGAGCCGGTGAAGACAGAAAACCCCGCCAGCCGGTGCGCGTCTCGCCCGGCCTCGCGCGGGCGCCAAAGTCCTTGCCAGGCGCCCGGTTGCTGGGCGGAGATGTACGGGGGGCGCCCGGCGAATGGGCGGGGCGGGCCTCAGCTGAACCGGCGCAGCGGCGTCAGCGGGATCACCTCGAAGTGGATCAGCAGAAAGAAGACCGCGAACAGCACTGCGGAAATCACGGTGGTCAGGAGGAACTTCTCCTTCAGCCTCGGATTGACCGGCGAGGCCGGGTCGCCGCCGCCCGGGGGTTTGATCCCCGCCTCGGCATGCGACTGGGAGCCTAGGGGCAGGACGCCGAACAGGACCGTCCACCAGAGGGTGAGGTAGATGGCGATGCCGGTGAAGAGGCTCACGCGTGGCCACCTTTCGGCGTTTCCATGAGCTCGACCAGGACGCCGCCCATGTTCTTCGGGTGAACGAAGATCACCGGCGTTCCATGGGCGCCGATGCGCGGAACCCCTTTGTTCAGGACCGTCGCCCCCTTGGCGGCCATGTCGTCGCGCGCGGCGAGGATGTCCTCCACCTCGAAGCAGACATGGTGCTGCCCGCCCGTCGGGTTCTTCGCCAGGAAGCCATGCAGGGGTGAGGCCTCGCCCAGCGGCTCGATCAGCTCGATCTGGCTGTTGGGCAGGTCGACGAAGCAGACGTTGACGCCCTGCTCCGGCATGGCCTTGACCGCCGAGATCTGCGTGGCGCCGAGGACGTCGCGATAGAGCTTCACCGACTCGGCGATGGAGGGGGTGGCGACCCCCACATGGTTCAGTCTTCCGATCATGAGGGATGAATACAACGGCGGCGGGCCGGCGTCATCCATGACCAAGGGTCACTGGGTGAAGAGGGCCGACCCTCCGTCCCTCAGGTGGCTGCGCGCCGCCGCCGGCTCGAACACCGCGCCCGAAGCCAGCAGGGCCTCGATCCGCTCTGGCGGCAGCCCGAACTCGGCGAGCACCTGCCAGGTATGCTCTCCCGCATCCGGAACTGGATGCCGGAAGCCGCCGGGCGTCCGGTCGAAGTCGGCGTAGCTGCGGACGCCCACCGCCTCGCCGAGGCGGGGATGTCGCCAGGCCGCGAAGACCCGGTTCTCCGCCAGCCAGGCGTCGTCATAGGCCTCGTATCCGCGGACGCAGGGCGCACAGGGAACTCCGGCCGCGGCCAGCAGGTCCAGCACCGCGTCCCGCGGCCGGCCGGCCAGGACCTCGGCGATGCGCCCGGCGAGGGGGCCCTCCGGAGGTCCGGAAAGGGCGTCCGCCGGGTCCGCCGGCGTTC
>JBJTFE010000066.1:0-3784 GCA_046093265.1 Phenylobacterium sp.
CGGGAGCTGATCGCCTCGGGCGCGGCCCTCGCCAGGCTGGAGGCCATCGCCGAGGCGCAAGGGCCCTCGCCGCTCGCCGGCGGCCTGAAGCCGGGCGGCCTGGTGCAGGAGGTGGCGGCGAGCCGGGACGGCGTGGTCACCGGCGTGGACTGCCTGCGGATCGCCCGCATCGCCCGACTGGCCGGGGCGCCCACCGACCCCGGTGCGGGGCTGGATCTCCTGAAGCGCCGGGGCGAGACCGCGCGCCGGGGCGAGCCCCTCTATCACCTCCACGCCGAGGACCCGGCGGACTTCGCTCTGGCCTGCGAGGCGGCGGGCGAGGACAGCGGCTTCGTCCTGGCATGAGCGCCGAGGTCCACGCCTTTCCCGACGAGGCCGGACCAGCGGGCCGGTTCGCCGACGCCCTGGACCTGCCCCTCCGCCTCGTCCGGCCGCACGCCTTCCCGGACGGGGAGTCCCGGCCCACCGTGACGGCGACCGCAGGCGCAACCGCGATCCTCTTTCGCGGCCTCGCCCCCCCGGACGAGCGCCTCATGCCCCTTTTGCTGGCCGCCGACGCCCTGCGCCGGGCGGGCGCCGCGCGGGTCGACCTGGTCGCGCCCTACCTGCCCTACATGCGCCAGGACCGGGTCTTTACGCAGGGCGAGCCCCTCAGCCAGGCGGTGATGGGGCGGGTCCTATCCGGCGCCTTCGACCGCGTCCTGACCCTCGAGGCCCACCTGCACCGGACGCCGGACCTGGCGGCCGTCTTCCCCGGGCGGGTCGCGCGGAACGCGGGGGGCGGCGAGGTTCTGGCGGAGGCGCTTGGCCGCCTGAGGCCCCGGGTAGACCTCGTGGCGGGGCCGGATTCCGAAAGTGCGCCCTGGGCCAGCGCCGTGGCGGAGCGCCTGGGTGTCGGCGTCGTCGTGGCGGAGAAGGATCGCCGGGGAGACCGGAAGGTTCACCTGCGGTATCCCGACGACCTGCGCGTCGAGGCGGCGCACATCGCCCTCGTGGACGACATCTGCTCCAGCGGCGGCACCCTGGCGGCGGCGGCCCGGGCCCTGAGGGCGGCGGGGGCGAGGCGGATCACCGCCGCCGTGGTGCACGGCCTCTTCGACGCCCGGACCGCCCGCGCCCTGAAGGCGGCGGGGGTCGACCGCCTCATCGCCACGGACTCCGTCGCCGGGCCGGGGCGGCGCCTGCCGGTCGCCGACGTCCTGGCCCGGGACTGGCGGGAGATGGACGCCGCCTGAGCGGCCTCAGATCTCCAGGCAGATCTTCCCGAAGTGCTTCTGCGAGACCTGGTGGGCGAAGGCCGCCGCAATGCCGTCGAGGGGGAAGGTGGAGTCGATCACCGGGCGGATGGTTGAAACCTCAAGGGCCCGGATCATCTCTTCCTGTTCCTGCCGCGAGCCGACGGTGACGCCCTTGACGGCGACGTTCTTGGACATGATCAGGGCCGTCGGCACCTCGCCGGCGAAGCCCGCCAGCACGCCGATCAGGGAGACATGGCCGCCGATCCGTGTGGCCGTGACCGACTGGGCCAGGGTGCCGGCCCCGCCGATCTCCACCACCACGTCGACCCCCCGGCCGCCGGTCAGGGCGGCGGCGGCGGCGCCCCATTCCGGGGTCTGGCGGTAGTTGATCAGGTGGTCGGCGCCGAGGGCCTTGAGCTTCTCCAGCTTCTCGTCGGAGGAGGAGGTGGAGATCACCGTCGCGCCAGCGGCCTTGGCCAGCTGAAGGGCGAAGATGGAGACCCCGCCGGTGCCCTGGGTCAGGACCACGTCGCCCGGCTTGATCCGGGCCTCGACCATCAGGGCGCGCCAGGCGGTGAGGGCCGCGCAGGGCAGGGTGGCCGCCTCGGCGAAGGACCAGCCGGCGGGCATGCGGGTGAAGGCGCGGACGGGCATGGCCACGTACTCGGCGGCGAAGCCGTCGGCATGGTCGCCGGGCACGCCGATCAGGCGCTCCAGGGCCGGGCCGCCCGTCTCCCAGTTCGGGAAGAAGGCCGAAAGGACCCTGTCGCCGGCCGCATAGCCTGTGACGCCCTCGCCCACGGCGACCACCTCGCCGGCCCCGTCGGACATGGGGATCCGGCCATCGGCGGCGGGCAGCATGCCGGCCACGACGGCGAAGTCATGGAAGTTCAGCGAACTGGCGCGCACGCGGACCAGCAGCTCGCCGGGACCGGCGACGGGCTGGGCCCTCTCCTCGATGACCAGCTTGTCCAGCCCGCCCGGGGCCTTCACGGCGGCGACCTTCATGGGCCTCTCCCTGCGTGGCCCCTCGGGGCCGATATGTTCCGGGGCGCACAATGGACACTCCGGCGCGCACCGCAAGATCACGCGACGTCAGCCCTTGCGCCGGCGCGGGGCCCGGCGTAACCCGGTCGGGTCAAAGGGGAGTAGCCCTCCGCCAGCCCCGGCGGACCCCCGCGTCAACACACTTGGCCGGCACGGCCATGGCGCGGGGAGAGCGGTCCGTCCTTCGGGACGATGGCTCGGGCGAGACCGATGGCGCCGCGGCCCCGCATCGTCGGGCGGGGGCTGCTGCGACCATTGGAACTCGCGCCGCCCGACCCGGAGCCGACCCTTGGAATCCCTGCTTACCTCCACCGCCGTCGTCACCCTCGCCGAGATCGGCGACAGGACCCAGCTGCTGGCCATCGTGCTGGCCGCCCGCTTCGTCCAGCCCTTCCCCATCGTGGGCGGCATACTGGTCGCCACCCTGGCCAACCACTTCCTGGCCGCCCTGGTCGGCGCCCAGGCGGCGGCCTTCCTGCAGGGCGACATCTTCCGCTACGCCATCGCCCTGTCCTTCATCGCCATGGCGGCCTGGGCCCTCATCCCCGACAAGCTGGACGAGGACGAACCCCTGAAGGCCCCCGCCCGCATGGGCGCCTTCCTGACCACCACGGTGGCCTTCTTCATCGTCGAGATGGGCGACAAGACCCAGCTGGCCACCGTGGCCCTGGGGGCCAAGTTCCAATCCCCCCTGCTGGTCACCCTGGGCACCACCCTGGGCATGATGCTGGCCAACGTGCCGGCGGTCTTCCTCGGGCACGAGATCCTGAAGCGGGTGTCCCTGACCCTGGTCCGCCGGATCGCCGCCGGCCTCTTCCTGGGGATCGGCCTCTGGATGATCGTCCAGACCGCGGGCTGGGTCTAATCTCAATTCGCTCGGCGCGGGACGAAAACCTCGGCGCCCGGGCCGACGCCCCGGGCGGCGGCGTAGTTCCCCATGTTCAGGGCCAGGCTCATCCGCCCCCGGGAGTCCGGGTAGAGCAGGACCGCCCCCTCGGGGACGTCGCTGAAGGTGCGGACGTAGGGCGCCGGCTCGGGCCGGCCCGCCACGGTCAGGGGCACGGTCTCGCCCAGCCGCCAGCCCAGCCCCGCAAAGGCCTCGGCGGAGAGGTCGAGGATCAGGTTGCCATAGGGACCGTCGGTTCCGATGGCGCGGGTGCGTGCGCCGTCAGGGCCTATGCGGAGCGGGGCCAGGTCCAGGCGGACCAGGGTCCTCGGGTCGATCTCCGGGCCGACCTCCCGCCAGTCGTCGCCCCGGGCCAGACGGCCGACCACCGGAGCGAAGATATCCCGTCCATGGAAGGTGGAAGAACGGCGGGCGCCGATCATCCAGGATTCGGCGGTGATCTCGCGGGCCTCGACGATGGGATCGCTCGCATCGAGCAGGGTGATCAGGCCGTTGTCCGGCAGGACCAGGCTCTGCCCCCGGCGGGTGCGTGCGACAATGGCGCGCCGGGTGGAGCCCACCCCGGGGTCGACCACGACGATGATCACCGCAT
>JBJTFE010000067.1:0-3059 GCA_046093265.1 Phenylobacterium sp.
CCCTACAACCGGGCCACCAACGCCCGCCGGCAGCCCGGCTCGGCGTTCAAGCCCTTCGTCTGGCTGGCGGCCCTAGAGTCGGGCCGGACGCCGGATACGCCCGTCGTCGACGAGCCCGTCGTCATCGGCGGCTGGTCACCCGCCAACTACGAGCCGGAGTTCCTGGGACCGATCACCCTCGAGACCGCCCTGGCCCGCTCCGTCAACACCGTGGCCGCCCGTCTGGCGGACGAGGTCGGGCGCGAGACCGTCGCCGCCACCGCCCGGCGACTGGGGATTTCGACGCCCATCCCCACCACCCCGGCCATGGCCCTGGGGTCAGGGCTGGTCACGCCGATGGATATGGCCGAGTCCTACGGCGCGTTCGCCTTTGCAGGCCGGCAGGTGGAGGCCTGGGGCGTCTCGCGGATCCGCACGGCGGGGGGCCGGGTCGTGTGGAGCCGTCCGGCGCCGGCGGCCCAGAAGCAAATCATCGCCAACCCCGCCCTTTCCGACCTGAACCGCATGATGCGCCAGGTGATCCTGGCCGGAACCGGGACCCGCGCCGGCATTCCGGGCCGGGACCTGGCGGGGAAGACCGGTACGACCTCGGACTACCGGGACGCCTGGTTCGCCGGGTATACGGGCGGCGTCGTCGCCGTGGTCTGGCTCGGTCGCGACGATAACCAGCCGATGAAGGGCGTGACTGGCGGAAGTCTTCCGGCGGAGGTCTGGAAGGGCGTCATGACCGCCGCCGTGAAACGCCTGCCCGCAAGCCCGATCCCGCCCGGACCGCCACCCGCGTCTCCCCAGGTTCCGGAGCCGGAGACCGCTCGAGGGGCAGGTCCAGGCTTGTCTCCACAACCAGATCCTGGCGGACGGGCCCCGCGCGCCGACGCGCCTGAGCATCCATCCAGTCCACGAAGTACTGGGCGGAGGCGTCCGGCGCCCGGGTCCAGACCCGGGGGGACTCCTTCAGGGCGGCGGCGCGCGCCTTGTTCGAAAGAGCGCCGGATTCGACCATGGCGTTGAGGACCAGACGGGTCCGCTCGGCGTTGCGGGCCGGCTCATCGACGGGATTGTAGCCTGAGGGTGATTTCGCGATCGAGGCAAGCATGGCCGCCTCGCGCACCGTCAGGCGTGCGGCGGGCTTGTTGAAGTAGCGCCAGGCGGCGGCCTCAAGACCCCAGGCGCCCTTCCCGAAATTGATGCGCGACAGATAGAGGCCGAGGATCTGCGACTTGGTGTAGGTCCGCTCCAGCTGGATGGCGAGGGCCAGCTCGCGGGCCTTGCGTTCCAGGGTCTTGTCCTGATCCAGGAACAGGAGCCGCGCCACCTGCTGGGTGATGGTCGAGCCGCCCTGAGTCACCCCGCCTTCCGCAAGGTTGGCCGCCGCCGCACGGGCGATCCCCGCCGGATCGAAGCCCGGATGGCTATAGAACCGACGATCCTCGATGGCGACGAAGGCGGCGGGCACATGGGCGGGCAGGCTTCGGAGGTCCACCGGCGGACCATAGCGCCCGCCGCGCACTCCGATCCGTGCGCCGTTCCGGTCCAGATAAACCACCTGCGCCGCGCGCTCGATGGGCGGCAGAGGCGGCAGGGCCGCGGCCCCGGGAAGATCCTGGAGGGCCGGCAGGGTCAGGGTCGCAGAGGCGAGGAAGCCGATCAGCATCCGCAGGGTCCGTCGCAGGTTCCGTCAGGCGGGTCGCATCGCCCGCAGTGGAGGGTTGGCCCCCGACCGTGGCGGGAGCAAGGCGGTCGGTTGGTCCTCAGGCGCTCTCGACAACGCGGCAGACGGCCAGTT
The DNA here is from genome assembly GCA_046093265.1 of Phenylobacterium sp. Classification (GTDB taxonomy): domain Bacteria; phylum Pseudomonadota; class Alphaproteobacteria; order Caulobacterales; family Caulobacteraceae; genus Phenylobacterium. The sequence continues at coordinate 1,787 of JBJTFE010000067.1, forward strand.
CGGCGGCGTCGGGGGCCTCGAACACCCCCTCCGTGAAGTCGAACATCTCTGGCGTGACCACGAAGGAGAAACCCTCGCCCTGGATCTGGTTGCGCGACAGGACCCGTCCGCGGCGGACCTCCTTCGGTGCATTGAGGTAGTGGAACTGGGCCGGCAGATCGCACAGGCGTGCGATCTCGGCCACCCGCCCCCGGTCCGAGCGGCGCAGAAGGCCGAGGTCGAGCACGACCGGGGTCCCCGCCGCCATGACCGCCGCCGCCGTCGACCAGATTTGGGCCTCGCACCGCTCGATGCGCTCCATCAGCCAGTTGAAGTCGGGCTGCTGGGGCATGTCCTGGGCGAACAGCCGCGCCATCCAGTCGTCGATGGAGAAGCTCACGGCGCGCTCGCGGCGGGCCAGGTCGGCGGCGTAGGTCGACTTGCCGGCGCCGGACGGGCCGAAGATGACGTGCAGGGTGGGGGTCACGACGGCGCTCAACGGACGGTCAGGCCGCCGTCGATGACCATCTCGGCCCCGGTGACATATCGGCTCTCGTCCGAGGCCAGCCAGAGGACGCCGTTGGCGATGTCGAGGGGGAAGCCCTTGACGCCCAGGGGTACGGCCGTCTCGGTCAGGGCGTCGAGGGCCAGGTCCCGCTGCGGGCGGACGTTGTCGCCCGGTTCGCCGGTACCGATGATGGTGTCCCAGATCGGGGTCTCGATAATGCCCGGATGCATGGAGTTGACCCGGATCCCGTCCTTGGCGTCGGCGCACTCCATGGCCACGGACTTGGTCATCAGCCGCACGGCGCCCTTGGTGGCGCAATAGCCGCTCATGTTGGGCGACCCCTTCAGGCCGGCCACCGAGGAGATGTTGATGACCGAGCCCGACTGGTGCTCGCGCATCAGGGGCAGGGCGTGCTTCATGCCCAGGAAGACGCCGTCCACATTGATCGCCATCTGCCGGCGGAAGTCGGCCAGGGAAAACTCGGTCACCAGGCCGGACAGGCCGATGCCGGCGTTGTTGACCAGGATGTCCAGCCGGCCATGCAGGGCCTTCACCTTGCCGATGACCTCGATCCAGGCCGCCTCGCTCGTCACGTCATGGTGGAGGTAGTCGGCCTTCGCTCCGCTCGAGCGAAGCGCGTCGACAACCTCGCGGCCCTTGTCGTCCTGGATGTCGGTGATGACGATGACGGCGCCTTCCTGCGCCAGCCGCTCGGCGCAGCCCCGGCCGATGCCGCTGGCTCCGCCCGTGATGAGCGCCACCTTGCCCTGAACCCGTCCCGCCATG
>JBJTFE010000068.1:0-19319 GCA_046093265.1 Phenylobacterium sp.
TGTGCCCGACCAAGATTCCCTTCCCGGGCGGCGCCACCTTCGTCAACGAGGGCCTGGCGCGGTTCACGATGGACGGACGCGAGGGCTTCGGCATCGCCGAGTCCTGGCACAACGTCACGGAGTAGGTCTGGGGTTGGGGCTTTCGGGGCGCTCGCCCGTCTCGCTTCATTTCCTTGCAAGCTTCCGGTCCATATCCGGATATCCTGCAGTCCTAGGCAACAAAGGGGGAGGCTTACATGCAGGAAGTTGTGGTCCGGGAAGAAGTGGCGCTGGGCGCCGAGGCGGTCTGGGCGGTGATCGGGGACTTCTCCGGCATCCGCAAGTGGGCCGGCCTCGTGGAAGCCGAGTCCACCGAGGTCACGCCCCACGGCAAGGTGCGCACCCTGACCATGCCCGGCGGCCGGACGGTGTCGGAACTGATGACCGACGAAGGGCCGCACCACTACACCTACACCTTCGATCGCCCGGACATGGACGCCGACTTCTCCACCGTCTCCGTGGAGCCGGGCGGGGCGTCGGACTGCGCCATCGTCCTGCGCGTGCGCTTCCAGCCCAAGGACGCCTCCCAGCTGGAGGCGGCGACCGAGGGCATGACCAAGTTCTGCCGGGGCAACCTAAAGGCCATGAAGCGGGCCCTGGGCCTCGCCTGAGCCCGCCCCCGAGACCCAGGGAGAACCTCCATGCTCAACCGCCTCGATGATTTTCCGATCCACCAGACGCCCGAGCCCATCGCTCACCCGGCGACCAGCGACCGCAATGTCTATGACCGGACCTGGTTCAACGGCTACGCGAAGGACGCCTCCTACTATTTCGGCGTCGGCATGGCGATCTACCCCTACAGGGGCATACTCGACGGCGCCTTCAGCGTCGTGAAGCCTGACGGCCGGCAGTATTGCTTCTTCGCCTCGCGACGGGCGCCGACGGAGCGGACGGACATGTCCGTCGGTCCTTTCCGGCTGGAGGTGCTGGAGCCCATGCGGCGCACCCGCGTGGTCCTGGATCCGAACGAGAGCGGTCTTTCCTGCGACCTCGTCTTTTCGACCCGTACAGCCAGTCTTCAGGAGGCGCGCCAGACGCTCTGGTCGGGAACCCGCAGGGTCATGGACGCCACCCGATTCGACCAGTTCGGCCGCTGGAGCGGCTGGGTGCAGACGCCCGAGGGGCGGATCGAGGTGGACGACGAGGTCTGCCTCGGCACCAAGGACCGGTCCTGGGGCGTCCGCAATGTCGGCGAGCCCGAGACCGGAGGGGCGCCGCGCACTGCGCCGCCCAGCGCCTTTTTCCTCTGGACCCCGCTTTTCTGGGACGACCACGTCTCTCACGCCATCTTCTTCGATGACGCCGAGGGCCGGCCCCTGGTCAGGGAGGGCCTCACCGCCCCGCTCTACGCCAGCGAGGCGGAGGTCCCCGGGGTTGAGGACGGTCGTGACCGGCGCATGGCCACCGCCCGGCACCGGATCGACTACCATCCCGGCACGCGCCTCGCCCGCTACGCCGAGGTCGACCTCATCGACCATGACGGGACCGTACGCACGATCAGCATGGAGCCGGTCCTGAAGTTCCAGATGAAGGGCCTGGGCTACAGCCATCCGGAGTGGGGACAGGGCATTTGGAAGGGCGAGCAGGCCATCGGCCATGAATCCTTCGACGTCCGCCAGCTGGATCCTCTCGCCCCGTCGCACCTGCACACACAGCAGATCGTCCGCACCCGCGACAATGAGGGCCGCACCGGCATCGGCGTGCTGGAGCAGGTCTGCATCGGCCCCTACGCCCCGGCCGGTTTCACCCAGATGCTGGACGGGGCGAAGGGCCAGGACCCTGTCGGCCTGCCATCGTCCGCCAGCCCTTAACCCCTCCGGGCGGCGAAGGCGGCGATGCGCTCGCGCATGTCGGGTCCGACTCCCTCTCCGCGGTAGACCTCATGGGCGAGGCCGGCTGGCAGGGGCAGGCCGTCGGTCAGGTCCAGCAGGCGCTTGTTGGCGGCGTGGCTGAAGGCCGAGTTGGCGGCGATCTCTGCGACCCAGGCGTCGACGCCTTCCAGGAAGGTCTCGTCGGTGAAACAGGCGTTAGCCAGTCCCATGCCGACCGCCTCGTTGCCCGGATAGGTGCGGCAGGTAAACATCATCTCCCGGGCCTTGCTGGTTCCTACGCGCCGGGGCAGGCGCTGGCTGAGGCCCCAGACCGGCGTCAGGGCCCAGCGGGCGTGGGTGTCGGCGAATTTGGCGCTCTCCGCCGCCAGGATGATGTCGGCGGCCAGGGCCAGCTCCAGGGCGCCGGTGTAGCAGTGACCATGGACCGCCGAGATCACCGGAAGGGGTAGGGCCGCCAGGCGCTCGATCACTTTGGACTGGAAGTTCGGCTCCGGCAGCCGCTCGCCGGCGGCGATGTCGCCCAGGTCGTGGCCGGCCGAGAAGCAGCGGCCGGCGCCCCTCAGGACGACCACCGCGACCCCGGCGGCATCGGCGGCGATGTCCCGGATGTGGGTGTCAAGGGCCTGGAAGATCGGGACGTTCAGGGAGTTCAGCTTGTCAGGCCGGTTCAGCACCAGATGCACCGCCGCGCCGCGCTGTTCGCGCAGGACCAGATCCGTCATTCGTCATCCTCCCTTTGGATCCGAGGGAACGCAATCCCGCGTCCCGATGTCAATCCTGCGGCCAGCCCTGTCATCCAACCGTCATTGATCCTTTGTAATCCTCCTGCCGCCCGTTTCGGGATACCTTGCGCCCTGACCCAAGTTCCCGTTCAGGGGCGCCGCAGACAGGATTTCCCGTGAGGACCATCGCCATCGGTATCGGCGTTCTTCTCGCCCCGTTGCTGACGGTTCCGGATGTCGCGAGATGCCAGGTTCTCGAGATCGGAGACGATGGCGCCGTGACGACCTATTCCGGACCCATGGTCATTACCTCCACCGGCGCCCGGCCTATCCTCAGCGCCGTCCCGCGCATGGCCGCGCCCGTCCCTGCGGCGGTGGCCAGCCTGATCGCCGAGGCCGCCGCTCGGCACGGCGTCGACCCGGGTCTCGCTGCGGCCGTGGCCTGGCAAGAATCCCGCTTCCAGCAGTCCGCCGTCTCGCCCAAGGGCGCCCGGGGGGTCATGCAGCTGATGCCCGCCACCGCTCGCGATCTGGGCGTTGACCCCGACGATCTCCATGGCAATATCGACGGCGGCGTGAACTATCTGGCCCGGCAGCTTCGGCGTTTTGGCGACGTCAGGCTCGCACTCGCGGCCTACAACGCCGGACCCGAAGCCGTGGCGCGTTATGGCGGCGTGCCGCCCTTTGAGGAAACCCGCGCCTATGTCCAGGCGATTGTCTCGCGCCTTGGCGCGCCCCGCATCCTGTCCTTCGGAGCCGAGTAGGACCATGACCCGCAAGACCCTCTCTCTCGCCCTGCTGGCCGCCTTCAGCGCCTCGCCCGCCCTGGCTCAGGCCCAGGCGGACCCCGCCGGCTCGTCTCCCCTGATCGCCGCCCTCAGCTGGGTGCAGGGAACCCTTCTGGGCACAGTGGCCACCAGCGCTGCGGTTATCGCCATCGCCATCGTCGGCTTCCTCATGTTGTCCGGGCGGATGGAGTGGCGGCGTGGGGTGATCGTCATCGTCGGCGCCTTCATCATCTTCGGCGCCGTCTCCATCGTGGCGGGCATCCGCAGCCTCGCCGGAGCCATGTAGGATGAGCCGACTGGCCTCGGATCCGGTCTTTGCCGCCCTGACGCGGCCGCAGATGATCGGCGGCGTGACCTACACCTACGCGATCCTGAACCTCATCGTGACCGGGGAGCTCTTCCTCATCACCAAGTCGTTCTGGGTCCTCGGCGTCGCGTTGGTGATCCACGCCATCGGCTATGCCGGCTCAGTGCGCGAGCCGCGCTTCTTTGATATCTGGATCACACGTGTCCGATCCTGCCCGCGGGTGCGGAACTTCAGCTTCTGGGGTGGGAATTCGTACACGCCGTGACCCGGTTCATCACCACTCAGGCCGCACGTCTCCTGGCGCCCCGGGAAGCCGCCATCGGCGACCGCCTGCCCTATGCCCGGCACCTGGACGCCCAGACGGTGGCGACCCGGGACGGGCTGCTGGTCCAGACCCTGCACATCTCGGGCTTTCCCTTCGAGACGGCGTCGGACGAGGACCTCAACTACCGAAAGTCCGTCCGCGAGACGGTGCTGCGCAGCGCCGCCACCTCGCGGCTCGCCCTCTGGCACCACGTGGTTCGCCGGCGGGTCACCCCTGAGTTCCCGCCGCCGCCGGAGGAGCCGTTCTGCGCCGACCTCGACCAGAAGTGGCGAGAGCAGCTGGAGGCCCGGCAGCTCTTCGTGAACGACATCTTCCTGACCCTCGTCCTCAGGCCCACCCAGGGGCGGGCCGGTCTGGTCGAGAAGGTGCTGCGGGGACCTCGCCAGCGGCAGTCTGAGACCACCCGCGACCTGCGCGAACTGCACGCCATTCGCGAGTCCTTCGCGGCCGCCCTGTCGCCCTACGGGGTCCGCACCCTCAGCCTCTATAGCGGGCCCGGCGGCGCCCAGTACTCCGAGCCCTCCGAGTTCCTCGCCCTCCTGCTGAACGGCGAGGGCCGGCCCGTGCTCACCCCGTCCGGGGACATTGCCGCCGCGGTCGGCCAGCGCCGCCTGACCTTCGGCCTGGACGCCATGGAGCTTGGGACCGGGCATGGCGGCGCGCGCAGCTACGCCGCCATTGTAGGGCTGAAAGACTATCCCGCACGAACCGCGCCAGGCGTGCTCGACGGCGTCCTGCGCCTGCCTCACGAGATGGTGCTGACCGAGAGCTTCGCCTTCCAGGACCGGCAGGCCTCGCTGGACCGGATGGGCGTGGCCCTGCGCCGCCTCAAGGCAGCCGATGACGACGCCTTCAGCCTCAGGGGCGAACTCGCCCAGGCCCGTGATGACGTCGGCGCCGGCCGCACCGCCTATGGCGAGCACCACCTGTCGATCCTGGTCCGCGCCGAGACCCTTCCCGCGCTCGACTACGCGGTCGCAGACGTGCAGTCCGCCATGGCCGAAGCCGGCGCCCTGGCGGTGCGGGAGGACGCCAACCTCGAGCCGAGCTTCTGGGCCCAGTTCCCGGGCGGCTTTCGGTTCATCGCCAGGAAAGGGCTGATCTCGGCTGGAAACTTCGCAAGTCTGGCCAGCTTCCACAATCACCCCACCGGCGAGGCGACGGGTAACCACTGGGGTCCGGCCATCTCGGTGCTGGAGACCACCGCCTCGGGGCCCTACCATTTCAACTTCCATCAGGGCGACCTGGGCAATTTCACCTGCATCGGGCCCTCGGGGTCGGGCAAGACCGTCCTGCTGACCTTCCTGCTGGCCCAGGCCGAGCGGGTTCGGCCGCGCGTCGCCTATTTCGACAAGGACCGCGGGGCCGAGCCCTTCATCCGCGCCATCGGCGGCCGTTACGACGTCCTGCGCCCCGGCGAGCCCACCGGGTTCAACCCGCTCCTGCTGCCCGACGAACCCGGCAACCGAGCCTTCCTGGCGGAATGGCTGGCCCAGCTTCTGTCTTCGGACGGCTCCACCCTGAGCGCCGATGACCGGGCGGTGATCGCCGACGCCATCGACGCCAACTTCGCCCAGCCGACCAGCCATCGCAGGCTCCGCTTCCTGCGCGAGCTGTTCCGCGGCGGTCGTCGCCCCACCCCCGGGGACCTCGCCTTCCGGCTGGGGCCCTGGTGCGAGACGGGCGAGCACGCCTGGCTGTTCGACAATGCCGAGGACCAGCTCAGCCTGGAGACCCGCGTCCTCGGCTTCGACATGACCCGGGTTCTTGATGCGCCGGAGGTGCGGACGCCGGCCATGATGTACCTGTTCCACCGGCTGGAGCAGAGGCTGGACGGATCGCCCGCCATCTTCGTGGTCGACGAGGGCTGGAAGGTCCTTGATGACCCCGTTTTCGTGCGCCGGATCAAGGACTGGGAGAAGACGATCCGCAAACGCAATGGCCTCGTGGGCTTCTGCACCCAGAGCGCCTCTGACGCCCTCGACAGCCGGATCGCCTCGGCCATCATCGAGCAGGCCGCGACCCAGATCTTCTTCCCCAACGCCCGGGCCAAGCCCGACGAGTACATCGACGGTTTCGGTCTGTCCGAGCATGAGTTCTCGCTGGTCAAGTCCCTTCCGGACACCTCCCGGTGCTTCCTGGTCAAGCGGGGTGACCACAGCGTCGTGGCGAGGCTGGATCTCTCCGGGCTGTCCGGGCCCCTGCAGGTGCTGGCCGGGACGGAGCGGTCGGTGCGCCGGCTGGACCAGTTGCGGGCGGTGGTGGGCGATGCGCCCACGGCCTGGCTGGAGCCCTTCATGGCGGGGAAGGCCGCGCCATGATCCAGGCCTGCCCCTCCTACATGGACGCCGGTCCCATAGATGGCGTGCTGGCCACCATCGACTGCCAGACGCGCGTCTACGCCCAGGGCGGTTACGAGGCCCTGACCCAGGGCTCGGGCCTGTTCGGGGCGGCTCTGACCCTCCTCTTGACCATCTATGTCGCCCTGATCGGCTGGCGCCTCCTTGTGGCCCCTGAAGGCGCACGACTGTCGGAAGCGCCGGGCGTGGCCTTGCGCATCGGTGCGATCCTGGCCCTTGTGACCAACTGGTCGGTCTTCCAGACCCTGGTCTTCGACGTCGCCGACCGGGCCCCGGTGCAGATCGCCGCCGCCGTCTCGGCGCCCTGGACCTCCGGAGGCGAGGGGAGGAGCCTGGCCGCCCGTCCCGTCGCGGGCCTCGACCAGGCGCATGCCGAGTTGCGCCGCGCCGCCGCCGCCTTCGGAGTCCTGGCGCCGCCTAACGCCAAGGCCTATGCCAGCGCGGATGCGGCCTCGGCGGAGGCGCTTTCCCTGGCCGCTGACGCCCTGATGGTGATGAGCGTCGGGGTCGTCGGCGGCGCCAAGCTCGCCATCGGCGTCCTGACCGCCGTTGGACCGGTGTTCATCGCCCTGGCCCTCCTGAATGTGACCCGGGGAATCTTCTTCGGCTGGGTCCGGGCCCTCGCCGGGTCCGCCCTCAGCCTGCTCGTGGGCTGGGCGCTTCTGATCATGCTCCTGGTCGTGCTCGCCCCCTGGCTGGCGGCGTTGGCGGACCAGAGGGAGGCCCAGGCCCTTGAACCGCGCATGGCGACCAGCCTCGCGGCGATTCTGCTGGTCTTCGCAGTCGGGCAGGGGGTGCTCATCGTCGCCGCCTGGGTCGCTGCGCTTGGCCTGAGGACGGGGACCGCCGCCGCAACTCCGGCATCCACGGTAGGCGCGACGACGAGGCCCGAACCGGCCGCCGTCCTGCAGGTCGCTTCCCGCGCCGACCGTCTCGCCCAGGCGCTGACCCAGGATGGTCAGAGGTTTGAGAGCCGGGTCCGGGAAATCACCCTGGCGGGCGCCGCAGCCCGACAGGCGCCGGTCCAGATCGCCGGTCCTCGGCCAGCGGACACCATTGGCGGTGGCTACAGAAGGCCTGTCGCGACGCGACGGCGTGGAGGCGCATGATGTTTCGCTCCATCCTCATTGCGGTCTGCCTCGCCCTGTCCTCGGCGACCGCCTTTGCGGTCACCCCCCGCCCTGGCGGGGGGGATCCCCGCATCCATTTCGTCGACTACGATCCTGTCGATGTGGTCGAGCTCAAGGGCGCGCTTCGTCACCAACTGACGGTCGAGTTCGATCCTGCTGAGCGCATCGAGAATGTCGCGATCGGCGACAGCCTGGCATGGCAGGTCACCCCCAACCGCCGGGCGAACCTTCTCTTCCTGAAGCCCATGGCGCGCCGGCCCTCCACCAACATGACGGTGGTCACCAACCTGCGCCGGTATAACTTCCGGCTGACCTCCCTGGCCCAGCCGACCCGCGGAATGCCCTTCACCGTCCGGTTCGTCTATGCGCCGCCGGTCGTCCTCGTGCCGACGCCGCCACCGCCCGACCCGCCTCCGGAAGTGCGCAATGCGGCGTATTCCTTCCAGGGGTCCCGGGCTCTGCTGCCGGTTCGCATCTTCGACGATGGTCGGGACACCTATTTCGCCTTCTCCGGGGATGAAGACCTGCCCGCCATCTTCGCCGTAGAGCCGGATGGCGCCGAGGCGGTGATCAATCTCCGACTCCGGGACGGCCTCTTCGTGGCGGACCGCGTCGCCCAGGGCTTTGTCCTGCGGCGGGGCGGGGAGGTCACCCGCGTGTTCAATGACGGCTACCGCCGGACCGAGACCAGCCAGGTCCCGGAAAAGCGCCGGTCCTTCTGGCGGAGATGAAGATGGTTGAGAAAACGCGGAAGGCCTCGGCCGAGCCGGCCAGCCAGGTCCTCGCAAGGGCCGAGGACGCCTTGCCCAAGGTGCGGGCCCCGGACTCACCGGTCGTCTTCTGGGGCGGGATCGGCGGCGCCGTCCTCGCGGGCCTGCTGGTTTTCAACGGGCTCAACGCCTCGCGGGGCGCCCGGGCTCAGGTCACCCCGGCTCCGCCGCCCGCGCCCTCCACCGCGCCGCCGGCGAAGTCGGCGCCGACCCCCATGCCGCTTTCGCCGCCGGCGGTTCCGCCGGGCGCACCCGTACCGGCCGGCGCCCAGGAGGAGACCTACCTGAGGGCGCCGGCTCTGGTCGTCGACCTTGCGCCCATCGAGGGCGCAGCGCCGGCGGTGGCGCCGGGCAATCCAACCGTCGCAGCCCCGGCGCCGTCGGAAGCGCCTGGCTCGCCTGAGGAGCGCTTCGCCGCGCGGACCATGGGCGCAACCAGCGACGGGGCCCGGGCGGTGCAGATGCAGGACCTTGGCCGGGTCGTTCCACAGGGCACCCTTATCGCCGCCGTCCTGGAGTCGGCGATCAACTCCGATCTGCCTGGCGCCGTGCGCGGGGTCGTCAGCCGGGATGTCCGCAGTTTCGACGGCAGTCGCGTCCTGATTCCCCGAGGCTCTCGGCTGGTCGGACAGTATAAGTCTGCAGCCTCCGTCGGGCAGACCCGCGCCTTCGTCGTCTGGAGCCGGATCATCAGCCCCTCAGGAGTCAGTATCGACATCGCCTCTCCCGCCGTGGACCGCCTTGGCCGGGGCGGGGTCGAAGGCAAGGTGGAAAATCACTTCTTCGAGCGCTTCGGCGCCTCAATTCTTCTCACGGTCCTCAACGCCGGGGTCACCGCCGCCGCCAACAGCGGCTCCAACAACAGTAACACCACCCTGATCCTGGGGGGGGCGGGGCAGGCGGCCGTCTCAACCGTCCGTCCGACCGACATCCCTGCGACTCTGCAGGTCAATCAGGGAGCGGCGATCCAGGTCTATGTGGCCCGGGACCTCGACTTCGCGGGCGTCGTCCGCTGATGAACGCCAACGTCTATCTGGGCGCCTTCCTGGCTCCCCTCTCGCCCTGGCTGGGCCGGCCCGAAGTGACAGACCTTCTGGTCAACGCCCCGGGGGAGGTCTGGGTCGAGACTGCTACGGAAGGTATGCACCACGAGGCCGCGCCTGGGCTGGATGAGACCACCCTCCAGCGCCTGGTCCGCCAGATTGCGGCCTACAGCAGCCAGGGCGTGAACCGGGAGCAGCCGCTCCTGTCGGCAACCCTGCCCGATGGCGCCCGCGTACAGGTGGTGGCGCCGCCGGCGACCCGGAGCGGTACGGTTCTGGCCGTCCGCAAGCATCTGATCTCCGACCTCAGCCTAGAGGATCTCGCCGGCGGCGGCCTGTTTGATCGATCCGAGGTGCGGGATCAGGCGGCGGATGCGGACGCCCGCATTGCTGAGCTGCTGGACGCCGGGGACAGGCTGGGCGCCCTTCGCGAAGCCGTTCGCCGGCGCAAGACGATTGTGATTTCCGGCGGTACGGGCAGCGGCAAGACGACCCTGCTCAACGCCCTCGTCAAGGAAATCGACCCCACCGAGCGATTGGTCGTGATCGAGGACGCCGCGGAAATCCGACTGGACCATCCCAACAGCGTCGGTCTGATCGCCGTCCGGGGCGAGATGGGCGAGGCCCGGGTGGACGCTGACGCCCTCCTGACGGCGGCCCTGAGGCTTCGTCCGGATCGCATTCTTCTGGGAGAGCTGCGCGGTTCCGAGGCCTTCGCCTTTCTCCGGGCGGTGAACAGCGGCCATCCGGGTTCGATCACCACCATCCACGCCGACAGCCCGGCGGGCGCCCTCGATCAGATTGGGCTCCTCGCCCTGACTTCAGGCCTCGATCTGGGATGGGACCGGGTGCAGGCCTATGTCTCACGGGTCATCGACCTCGTGGTTCAGATCGAGCGCTCGGGCCCGTCGCGCCGGATCACCGACGTCCAGCTTCTCGGCCGGAGCCGCCGCGCGATCTGACCTGCCCCGGACGGCTCCCGCGTATCGAAGCCTGCCCGGGCCCTCAGTCGCCAGCTTCAGAACCGGGTCGAAAGCCCGACCGAGAACGATTGGCCGATGGCGTAGCTGTTCGTGTCGAACCGCTTACCGCCCGCCTCCTGATACTCCTCAGCGTCGGTTCCGGTGAGGTTGCGCGCCTCGAAAGAGCCGGTGAACTCCTGGCCGTTGACCTCGAAGGTCTTCCGATAGACGAAGTCGAGCCGCAGTCCGGGATACTTGATGAGGTCGGGCAGGTCGACACTGCTCGACCGTGCGGCGACCCGTTCGCTGGTATAGGTCACCAAGACGGTGGCCTGGGAACCGGCGTCTTCGTTCTCGAAGCCGAGCTGCAGATTGGCCAGGTGGTCTGACTGGCCCTGGAGTTTTTCGCCACCCTTCAGATAGTCCTTGGCCGGAGGCGTCGTCTTCACCCCTGTCGTATCCAGGGTGATCGTGTCGCCTGCGCCCACCTTCAGCTCGGACTTGGTATAGGTGTAGTTCACCGCGACGAGCCAGCGGCGCTGATCGATCCACGCGGTCCCAGTATCGAGATCGAATAGCTTCTTGAACTCGATCTCCGCCCCGAGGATCTGTGCGGCAGGCGCATTGTAGAAGGTCTGGCGGAAGGCCCCGTCCGACCCGAGCACGGCCAGCGCCTCGACGGGCTTCTTCATGTCCTTGAAGAAGGCTCCAAGCGTGAAGTACTGACCATTGCTGAAGTAACGTTCATAACGGCCGTCGACGTTCACGAAGGTCGTATCTTCCAGATAGGGGTTGCCCGTCAGGATACGGTCAGTCTCGGTGTCGCGGTAGCGCTGGGGCGCCAGTTCGCGGAACTGCGGCCGCCCGATGGTCTTGGAGACACCGACCCGCAATTGCTGGTCCTCCGCGAAGTTCCAGGTCAGGGTCGCGGCGGGCAGAAGGTAGTCCTTGGAGACCGACCTGCTGAAGGCAGGCGCGGCGGAGGGTTTGAAGATATCGAGCGTTTTGACCAGCTGGTCGGCGCTCTCATAGCGAAGGCCGAGGCTTCCGCGAAGCAGGGGACGGATCTCGCTGTCCACCTGGACATAGGCGCCTGCAACCTCGAGCTCGGCGTCGTAGAGGGCGGAGTCGCCCGTCAGGGCTGAGCCGGTCAGTTCGCGCAGAGCTATGATGTCGTCATTGATGTTCCGGTCGGCGACAAGATAGTCGATCCGCTCGCCGGCGTACCGGGCGGGGTCCCAGTTGCGTCCCTGATCATAGGTGAAGTCCCTGCGCCAGGAGGTGCGCGAGTTCTTCTGCCAGGCCGCGCCCATTTTCAGCTTGGCCTGTCGGACAAACTCCACGGGGAGGTCGTAGCTCAGGTCGAAATTGGCCGAGCCGATGTTCTCGTCGAGGTCGGAGAAGGACAGCAGCTGGTTGGCGCCGGAGAGAAGCGCGATCCGCTTGCCGTCCGCGCCGAGGCCATAACGATAAAGCCGCTCATACGGCGCTTGACGGGTCGTACGTCCATAGGTCCCCCGCCATTCAAGGTCCCAGTCCGCCAGCCGGTGCTTGCCGGACAGCTGGCTCAGCTGGAGCTCGCGCTCGTACCATTCCGTCCCATAGGCGTTGACGTTGGCGTTGCCCTGCGACTGGGCGCTGTTCTCGGTGACGCGCGCCCGCTTTGAGGTCGAGCGGATCCAGAGGCCGGTAAAGCGGACCTCGTTGTCTCCATCCTCCCAGGCCAGACCCGCAAGCCCGCTCCAGCCAATATCGTTCTGGTTGGCCTCGAAGTCGGCATCCGTCGCCAGGGCCAGGCCGCCCGCGTCCGGGATTGTCGACTGGCGGACCCCCTTGCGGGTTGACCAGCTGTTGCGGAAGCTCAGCACCCCGATGGCGCCGACCGTCCCGTAGTCGGTATCGAGGGAACGACCGGCCGAGATGTCGAAGTTGCCGTTTGCAGGCGTACGAACCCGCTTCTGCAAATTCAGCGGAGCATTGGTGAAACTGCGCGCCGCGGCCTTGTACTGGTCAGTCGTTAATCCGCCCGAGCCTGAAGGGGGGGTCAGTGGGCGATCCATGGCGAACTGGCGCACGCCCACGGGCAGCTTCCGCGTGCCGTCGTCGAAGCCCAGCCAGTCCGTGTCGGATCCAAAGTAGGTCAGTCCGCGCTTCCCCGTGGTTTCAGTATCTCCGCCGGCGCCGACGCCGATCTTCAGGAAGGCCTCGTTGGGTACGCCAACCGTCTGTAGATCAATGACGCCGCCGCCGAACTCGCCCGGATAGTTGGTCGAATAGGTCTTCTGGATGACCGTCCCGGCAAGGATTGAGGCAGGGAACAGATCCAGCGGGATCACCCGCTGAAGGGGCTCGGGGCTCGGCAAGGGCGAGCCGTTCAGAAGGGCCTGGGAATAGCGTTCCCCGAGACCGCGCACGTATACGAACTTGCCCGAGACCAGCGAAATGCCGGTAATCCGGGTCAGGGCCTGGGCGGCGTTGTCGTCGCCCGCCCGCTGCACATCCTCAACGCTGAGGAAGTTGGCGACCTCGGCGGTGTCGCGGACCACATCCGGAATGAACTTGCCGCTGACGATGATTTCCTCGACTTCGGTTTCGCCGGCGGGCGGAGGGGTCTGGGCGAAGGCCGAGTGCGCCGTGGTGAGGGCGGCGCTAGCCAACAGGAGGGTGCGGAGGGTTCGGGTCATCGGGATCGGGCCTTCAAGGGGACAAGGAGGGAGGCGGCGGGATCACCCCGCCGCCCTGCGCTTCTCGGATCAGCAGGAGGCCGCGCCCGCCAGGCCGCAGGTCCAGCCGACGTACCAGTTGTCTGTCAGGCTGGAGACCGCGCCGATGTAGGTCGTCGCCAGGAAGAAGGACGAGGCGGGGATCGGGTTGGTGGCGACCCGACCGCTCTCGTTCGAACCATTGATGAAGCCCTGGGAGAAGGTCGGGGTGTAACCGGTCGCGATGTTGTTCGGGCCGGCGTTGAACAGGGTCTCGGGACCGGTGGGCTGGTCGTTGTCCGTGGTGCGGAATGGACCCGCGCCGCAGGACAGGGCCACCGATGAGAAGGTGGGCCGGGGCTCAGCCATCGTCGAGGAGCCGTCGACGTCAATGCAGGGGATGGACGGGTGGGCCGAGTAGATCACGCCGTTCAGAAAGTCCGCCCGGGTGCCGCCGTTCAGGACCAGGCCCTGGTGCTGGCGTGAGTCAAAGGTCGAGGTCGCCAGGCCGAGACGGCAGACGAAGTTGGAAACCTTGGGGTGGGCGCGCAGAAGCGGGAGACCGCCCGAGGTGGACCCGGCGCCCGAGATCTCAAAGCAGCGGGCTTCTTCCGTGGGGCGGTCCGAGGTGTTGATGATGTACTGGGCCGAGCCGGTGTAGCCCTCGTCGGTATCGAAACCGTCGTCATCCCACTCGGTCAGCACGAGGCGGCGCACGTTGACCGTCCCGCCGAAGAACTCGACGGCGTCATCGGCCGAGCCGTTGACCTGAACGAAGTCGATGACCGTCCCGTTGCCGACGGACCCGAAGGTGATGCCGTTCAGCTCCTCGTTCGGCGCCACTTCGTACCCGGCTTCCTTGACCTGGACGTAGCGCAGGACCCCGCTGTTGTCGTTCGCGGCGTTGCCGCCCCAGTTGATCGTCTGGATGGCCTCGAAGCGCCATTCGCAGTTCACGGGGTTGGAGGGGAAGCTGGTCACGGTCGGCGGGCAGCGATTGGTAGGCGCACGCCCGGCCAGGACGATCCCGCCCCACTGGCCCTTCAGGTCCGGGCCGCCGTTCAGGTCGTTCAGGCTGGTGAAGATGATGGGGCGGGAGGCCGTACCGTCAGCGATCATCCGCGACCCGCGGTTGACGACCAGGTACTCCGCGATCCCACCGAAGACGGTGACCCCGGGTTCGATCGTCAGCACGCCGGATTGAACTCCGGTCCTGGGGTTCTGGGCGTCGGGTCCGAGATCCTGTCCCACCTCGACCTTGCCGTCGATGCGGTATGCGGTGCCGGGGCGATAGGGAATCGTCAGGTTCCCGGTGATCAGGCGGGGGATCCCGCACGAACGAAGCGCACCGTTGGCGATCGTGCCGAGGTTGATGAAACCGGTGGGGCAATCCGCTGACGCTGTTCCCGAGCCACCCGATCCACCGGAGCCGCCGCCGGTCCCCCCTGTCGCGAACTGGCCCTCACCGGGCGAGGAGACGCTTCCCCCGCCTCCGCAGGCGGCCAGCAGGGCGCTGGCGGCAGCGGTGAGGGCAAGGAACTTCAGCTTTCCGAGGGCGGTCATGGATCGGTCTCCACCGTGTCGACGTTTCGCGCGCATACGGGGTGTCACGACCGCGCCAATCCGGCCTTCCGAACACCCCTGTGGGGCCTTGTAAGGAGCGCCTGTGACGCCCAGCCTTCAGATTGATGACGGAAAAGTGTCAGTACGGCCCTTGGCGGGGCCTCCACCGCCGACGCAAACCACCATCATCCCCCGGTCCACGATGTGTCCGCTCTTGTCGGCCTCTGTCCCAGTCATTCAGCGAAGGAAACCTGCAACCTGTCCCTTGGTCACCCACTGGCGGGGCCGCCAGGCGTCTGCCACAGTCCTCTGCGGCGCCTCGTGGGCGTTGCTGGAATAGGGGTCTGGCCATGCGTGGAAAGTGTCTTTGCGGGGAGGTCGCATTCACCTGCGACACCGGACCAGTCATCACCGTCGCCTGCCATTGCACCCACTGCCAGAAGACCAGCGGGTCCGCCTTCTCGGTCAACGCCATCGGTCCCGGCGCCGCCTTCCGCCTGACGGGCGCCTATGCGGTCTTCGCCGACACGGGTGAGAGCGGCGGTTCCGTCGAACGCTGCTTCTGCCCGAAGTGCGGTTCGCCCCTGGCCTCGCGTCTCGGCAACGGCATGGTCGCCGTCAAGGTCGGGGCCCTGGAGAGCGAGGAGGACGTGACCCCCGCCCTGCAGGTCTGGACCCGCAGCGCCCGCTCCTGGTCGAAGTCCCTCCTCGCGGCGCCGGGCTTCGAGACCAACCCGCCCTCGGCCTGACCCGGAGACCGCCCGTGCTCGCTCCCCTTGTTCCCGCCGTCATCGGTCCGGAGGATGAAGCCCTCCGCGCCGAGGTCCGCGCCTTCCTCACCGAACGCCTCGCCGGCATGCCAGGCGCACAGAGGGCGCGGACCTGGATGGGCTTTGACGCGGATTTCTCGCGGGACCTCGCCGCCCGCGGCTGGGTGGGCCTGACCCTGCCGGTGGAGTTTGGCGGCGGCGGGCGCAGCCCCTTCGCCCGCTTCGTCCTGATCGAGGAGCTGCTCGCCGCCGGCGCGCCCGTGGCCGCCCACTGGATCGCCGAGCGCCAGAGCGCCCCCCTCCTGCTCCGCTACGGCACGGAGGCCCAGCGCCGAGACCTCGTGCCGCGCATCTGCCGGGGCGAGGCCTTCTTCTGCATCGGCATGAGCGAGCCCAACTCCGGCTCGGACCTCGCCAGCGTGCGCACCCGGGCCGAGCGGACGGCGAGCGGCTGGCGGCTCAACGGGTCCAAGATCTGGACCACCTACGGCCACAAGGCCCACTACCTGGTCGCCCTAGTGCGCACCAGCGGCGGGCCGGACGACCGGCAGGCGGGCCTGTCCCAGCTGCTGATCGACCTGAAGACCCCCGGCGTCACCGCGCGTCCCATCCGCGACCTGGCCGGGGACGCCCACTTCTCGGAGGTCTTCTTCGAGGATGTCGACCTGCCAGAGGACGCCCTGATCGGCCAGGAGGGCCAGGGCTGGTCGCAGGTCAACGCCGAGCTGGCCTTTGAGCGCAGCGGGCCGGAGCGGCTCTATTCCTCCACCGTCCTGATTGATGAGTGGATGGACTTCGTCCGAAGCCGGGGCGGACCGACGGAGTCCGAGGCTGAGCTGGCGGGGCGGATGATCGCCCGGCTCGCCACCCTGCGGAACATATCCCTGGCGGTGACCGGCCAGCTGGCCAGGGGCGAGAGCCCGGTGGTCGAGGCCTCCATGGTCAAGGACCTGGGCGCCAGCTTCGAGCAGTCCATCCCGGCCCTGGTGACGGATCACCTGGCCTCCGTCAACGGGCCGGTCCCGGCGTCCCTGCTGGCCACCCTCGACTACCTGGCGGGCATGAGCCCGACCTTTTCCCTGCGCGGCGGCACGCGCGAGATCCTGCGCGGCATCATCGCCCGCGGGCTCGGACTGAGGTGACGCCATGAGCGACGACCTGTTCCTCGATCCCTTCCGCAAGCTGCTTGATGGCCTGGGCGTCGACCCCTGGCCCGAGCTGGAGGCCTCCGGCTTCCTCGACGTCCTGCGCCCCGAGGCGGAGGGCGGCGCCGGGCTCGACCTGTCCGGCCTCTTCCCCCTGGCCTTCGAGTGCGGCCGCAGGGCTGCGCCGCCGACCCTCGCACAGACCCTGCTGGCCCGGCTTTCCGATCCGGCCGCCCGGGACTGCGCGGACGCCGGACCTGTCCTCATCGCCGGCGGCGTGGACGCCGGTACGGCCCGGGCCCTTTGCGCCGCAACGGACGCCGCCGTGATGGCCGGCGCCATCGAGGCCCTCCAGGCCATGACCCTCGACCACGCCTCGACCCGGCGCCAGTTCGGGCGCGAGATCAGCAAGTTCCAGGCGATCCAGCACCAGATCGCCGTCATGGCCGAGGAGGTCATGGCCGCGCGCATGGCCGCCGAAACGGCCCTGGCCGGGTCGCCCCTCGACATCTCCGTCCCGGCGGCGGCGGCGGCAAAGATGCGCTGCGGCGAGGCGGCCCAGGCCTGTTCGGGCATAGCCCACGCCGTGCACGGCGCCATCGGGGTCAGCGCCGAGCACGCCCTGCATCGGTTCACCGGCGCCCTGCACCGCCTGCGCCTGTCACACGGCGGAGAGAGCTACTGGGCCCGCCGCCTCGGGGAATGGGCCCTGTCCCGCCGGGACGACGCCTCGACCCTGGTCCGCAGCCTCTAGAGCCCGTCCAGCCGGCAGCCCCGCGCCACCAGGAAGGGGCGAAGCGCCTTGTAGGCCTCGCCGTGCCTGAGCAGGGGAATGCGCGGATAGAGGTGATGCAGGATGCGGAAGGGCATGCCCGAGGACAACAGGACGCCGAGCCGGCTGCGGAAGGCTCGGGTGTCCCGGTAACGGCCCATCTCCTGCGCGGGGTGATGCGGCGCCCAGCTCAGGTAGAGCTGGATGTAGGTCGTGCCCAGGATGCGCGGCAGCCACCAGATCAGAGCCGCCTCGATGGCGAAGCCTGACCAGGCGAGGGTGAACAGGATGGCGTGGTAGGCCAGGGTGTAGAGGGCGGCGACGAGGCCGGCCCGCCGGGCCTCGTCCGTGCCGATCTGCGCCAGGGCCTTGCCGTAATTGCCTCCCGTAGCCGAACCCGGCTGGCGATGGGCGATGGTGTTGAGGAGATGTCGCCAGGCGTTCGGGGCCTTGGTGTGGATGTCGGGATCCAGCTCCGGGTTGTTGGCGTGCAGATGGTGCTCGTAGTGGGTCAGCCGCGCCACGCCGTAGGGCAGCAGCATGGGCAGGGGCGAGAGATGGCCGACCAGCTCATTCAGCCCGAAGAGCGGCTCGCACTCGCGGGCGATGATCCGGTGCTGGGCCTCATGCGAGGGCAGGTAGCAGAGGGCGACGTTCAGGGTGGCGATGGGGAAGGCCAGCCAGAGGGGCAGGAGACCGGACAGGGTCAGGGGCCAGAGGGACAGCCAGATCGCCAGGTTGCCCAGGCCCCAGAGAACAGCGCCCCAGGGCAGGCCGCCCATGAAGCGGGCCGCGACCTCCGCCTCAAGCCGGTTGAGTTCCTTCGGGGGCAGGGCGCGCAGGGCCTCGACGGAAAGGTCGGTCACAGCCAGCGCCCTGTCTTCTGGGCGATGGCGCCCCAGCCGCCGCCGATCACCAGGCCTGCGACCAGCGGCCAGGGCGTTCCTGAAATTGAGGGGACGGTCCGCTCCAGCACCTGGGTGATCAGGGGCGCCAGGAAGCCGATCCCGAACAGGAAGGTGAGGTTCTGGAAGATCAGGGGGAGGAGCCGGCCCACGAGGTGTCCTTTTTGATACATCGGTATGCAAATTGAAAATGACGCTGGCGTCAACTTCTGTTTGAGCTTGAGCGAATGGCGTGTGCGCGCGAGCAAGGGCCATGAGCCTCGCCAAACTGCAGCCCTGGATCGACCGCTGGCGCCTGACGCCCGACGGGGAGCCCTTCGCCAGCACCTGGAGCCAGCTCCTGCCGGTGCGGCGCGACGGCCAGACGCTGATGCTCAAGGCCTGCATGGCCGAGCAGGAGGTCCACGGGTCGGCCTTCCTGGCGGGATACGGCGGACTCGGCGCCGTGAGGGTGCTGGAGCGGGAGGCGGACGCCGTCCTCCTGGAACGCGCCTGCGGTCCGCTCAGCCTTCTGGACATCGCCGGCGCGCAGGGGGAGGACGCGGCCTACGCCATCCTCTGCCAGGGGATCGCCAGGCTCCAGTCCGCGCCTGGTCCCTTTCCGGTCGAGCCGATCCCGCTAACGACCTGGTTCAACGTCATCCGCGAGGCCTCGGCCTTCGCCGGAGGCGTCTACGCCCGGGCCGAGGCTGTGCTGGAGCGCCTGCTCGCCACGACGTCTGTCGAGACGCCCCTGCACGGCGACCTGCACCACGGCAACCTGCTGGACGGGGGCGCGAGGGGCTTGCTGGCCATCGACCCCAAGGGCCTTCGGGGCGACCCGGCCTGCGACTACGCCATCATGCTCTTCCCCTTTGGAGAGGGCCTGATCGCAACGCCCAAGGTCGTGGTCGCCCGCGCCGCCCGGGTGGCCGCCCTGGCCGGCGTTTCGCCCGTCCGCCTCCTGGGCTGGACCTTCTGCGTCTCGGCCCAGTACGCGGGATGGTGCCATGGCCACCCGATGGGCGAGGCCATGATGGCCGTCGCCCTCCGGCTCAATGAAGACGAGGCCCTGACGGGGCTCTGAACCGCCGCCGGGGTCCCCGTGATCAGGACTCCATTTCCTCGCGGATGGTCTTGCGGGCGATCCAGAACATGGCGAAGGCCAAGACGCCGAAGCAGGTGGAGATCATCAGCGCCCAGCG
>JBJTFE010000069.1:0-7421 GCA_046093265.1 Phenylobacterium sp.
AACCTAGGCCGCATTGCGGGGGTTTTGCAGGCAGATTACGCCCGGGAACGATAGTCTGCGGCAGCTTTCGGGCTTGCCGCCTTTCGTCCTGAATGACCGGTCGTGGGTGGAAAGGCGAAGGTCGGTTTACTGGGTCAAGAAGCCTAAAGCGGGGATGTGGCTCGCTTACCTTTTCTGCCTTGCCTTTTTCTTGCGAAACCCCAGCCTCGTGTTCATTGTGGTGCGGCCATGATCGATGTCCGAATTCTGACGACGCATGATGCCGCCCTGGTTGGTAGCGTTGCGGATGACGTTTTCGACGGGCCGGTCAATCCCGAATGTTTAGCTGCCTTTCTGGCTGATCCGCGCCATCATATCGCTGTCGGGACCGACGATGGCTTCATCATCGGGTTTGCGTCGGGAGTTGACTATATTCATCCGGACAAGCCCGCCGAACTCTGGATCAACGAGGTCGGCGTGGCACCGACGCATCAGGGGCGCGGGCTTGGCAGACGCATTCTCGATTGTCTGCTTGCGCATGGCAGGTCGATTGGTTGTCACACCGCATGGGTGCTGACGGAAACCGGCAATGGGCCGGCCAAGGCGCTCTATGCCTCGGCTGGCGGGATAGTCGATGCTGATGCGGATGACCCCGATGCGCAGCCGGTTCTGTTTGTTTTTCAGGAGGGGCTCTGAATGGATTATCGGATCTAGCCTATCGGGCATGTGCAGGGCGGCAGGGCTGATCCGATCGACGATGACTGGGGTGCAGGCCGATCCGTCATTGCGCTCGATTCGGAGCAGTTCGGCCCCGAGGCCTCGGCCGGACTTGATGCCTTCAGCCATGCCGAGATCATCTTTGTGTTCGACAAGGTCGCGCCGGACACAATCGAGACCGGCGCGCGCCACCCGCGTGGCCGCAAGGATTGGCCGCTGACGGGCATCTTCGCCCAGCGCGGCAAGAACCGGCCGAACCGGCTCGGGGTCACGATCTGCAAGATCGTGGAGGTGGAGGGCACCCTGCTTCACGTCGAAGGACTGGATGCGATCAGCGGCACGCCTGTGGTCGACATCAAGCCAGTGATGCGAGAGTTCCTGCCGCGCGGCGAGGTAATGCAACCCGCGTGGGTTGCCGAGCTGATGGCATGTTACTGGTGACAGCAAACCCGCTGTGTCGGGACAGGTTGGAAGCCTCTGAGCAAGCGTCTGGCCGGACCATGCGTTGATGGTTGAAACCGGCGAAATCTCAGCCATTCTGAACGTCGACTTCGGGGTCGGTTGCTGAAGGGCAGGAATTCTTCGCAACCGGCGTCGGGCCGCTGTGCTGCTTTCGGGATCGCTCGCGGGTCCGGTTCATGGCCGAGAATGGGTGGAATTCGGAATGGCAGTTCCTGTTGCCACGCGTGGGTCTAGCTGCGGCGCAATCTGATCAAAAAGTGAACAAACTGCTCTTATTCCGCCACGATTGGTGATGCGGTAAGCCTTCGTTCGAATCGGAGCGACCGACCCTATGGCAAAACGAAAGACCGCGCTGGAACACCTGAACAACGGGCGCGAACCGCACATCGTTCATATGATTCCGCCCGGTGCGCCCGGCTATCGTGAGGCTGATGGCGGGGCGATGGTTGTCTCTTCCCCATCGGAGGTGAACGCCATTGTGCGCACTCTCAGGCCGGGCGAGGTCGTTACGCTCGACGACCTTCGCGCTGCGATCGCCCGTCGTCATCAGGTCGCGGTGGCCTGTCCAGTTTCGACCGCGATATTCCTCAATATGTGCGCCCGTGCAGTAGAGGAGCAGCGCGCAATTGGTTTGCCTGAAAGTGAGCTTACGCCCTGGTGGCGCGTGCTACGGAAAGGCGGCTTTCTCAACCCTAAATGCCCCGGCGGCACCGAAGCGCAGCAGGCGCTGCTGAAAGCCGAGGGCGTGCGCGTTTCGCCGCTGCGCAAAAAGCCTGCCGTTTTCGACTTTGCCGAGCGGACGCCGACCGACCCACTGGAGCAGCGCGCATGATCCGGAAGACCTTGCTGGCGCTTGTTGTGCTTACATTGCTTGCCCTCGGCGGACTTTATGCCTGGGGTCTGTCAATCCCCGCCACCACGAAAGCCGAGCGCGTTGTGCAATTCGCAGCGACGCCCGAACAGGTCCATGCTCGCATCAGCGACGTTCGTGGCCAACAGGAGTGGCGTAGCGATATCGGTAAGGTTGAAGTCAGCGGCGACGGTCAGCGATGGGCCGAGTTCCCAAACGACGGAAGCACGCTTACCTTCCGGTTGATCGAGAGCCGTCACGCAACCACCTTCGCCATCACTTACAAGTCATCGGTTGGCTTTGAGGGACTTTGGCGCGCCGAGCTTGAGCCCAAGGGCAACGGCACACAAGGCCTGTTCGTCGAGGAGGTTACGATTCCAAATCCTCTCCTCCGCGGAATTGGTCGTCTGGCCAATCCGTCGGGTCAGCACCTCGACCTTTACCTAAAGGACCTCCGACGCGTAACCGGATCCCAATGATGAAGCGCGGCTGATCAAGGCAGCTATGGGGTCGGTTCCCGAACGGCAGCTTTTTTGCAGACGCGAGGCAAAGCTGCCAAGTTATGCCAAATCGGAATTCAATACGGTGTGCGACCCTTCCCTACGCGAATGCCGGCCAGATCCGCGGGGCAATTCGTATAGAGCCTATTGCGCCGGCTCTTGGGGATAATGTCAGCGAAACTGCCAGCGGGCTCGAAGGCAAAGAAGCGAGGAATGTACGGCCAGTCGGGTGTCAGAACGTAGTGCCAGACTTTAGCCGGGTAATCCGACACGCGATAGGTTGCGTCGGCCTGGATCCCATTCCGTTCGTCCAGGAGCGAAAAACGTGCCTTACCGGCATTGAGCTTTGCGGCAGTGAGGCCGTGGTAATCACCGCCCGAGATGAGGGTCCGCCGAATAAGGTCGCTCTTTGCCTCCGGATCAAAGGCGTAATCCTGGACGAAAAGGCCGTCGTAGAGCCCGCTTGGCGTGAAGTCCGGGTTGGTAAGGTCCAGCGCGCGCCGCTTGCCAGACCGCAGGATGTAGCCGGAGAAAAAGAAGTTCTCTATGTCACCATTTGTCTGGGTGGCCCGGTAGTCAGTGACGGGGTAACCATCGGCGGAAAAGCCTACAAGGAGCGCCCCGGTCTTGCCATGCCTCTTGCGCAGCACAGCCGTGAGCAATCGCGGATAACCGTGATAGTGGAACATCCCGCTCGGCTGGACGTGTCCCGCAATCGCATCCGGAACGCCGACGATCCGCGAAACGGTCGGATGCATGACCTCGTATTCCCAGCCGGAGCATTTGTTATCAAAGGCATTGTTCGGGTCGGGAACGCCGCCATCATACCAAGGACCCGACGGATCCAGGATCACGCCGTCGAGAGCAACCCCAAAAGGGATCATATTGAGGGCCCACGGCTCGTCGTTCGGTCCGGGAGCTATCTGCCCGCGCCCGCGGTCCTGCACCTCAAGCGCATAGCCTTCCTCTCCGAGGGCGAGCCGATCATTAATCCCGAACGGATCAGCGGGATTGGGAAACAAGGACCGCGGCTCGACCACACCATTATCGGAGGGATAGCGGCCTAACGGCCCGGCGCGCCCAGTGAAGCGCAACGAACCCATGGCGTTCGTCCCGGGGGAGATGTGCTCGACCATCATCATGGTATCGAGATCCGCCGACAAGGCGCGGGCGTTACTGGCCCAGAGGAGCCCGCCTGCGACACCGGCCGAGGCGCCCGCGAACGACGACAACAGCAGACTACGACGACCTATCGACACGAGCTTGCTCCTTATTGAACCGACATTCCCCAGATGAACGCTGGGTTGAGGCTAGATCTGCCTTTGTTTTGGGATTGAGGCCGCAGGCAACATCCGCTGTTGTGATGGGCTTGGTCCCATCCGACCCGGAGTTTCCGCTGGAGTCCGGGGCTGACGCCGGCGGAACAGAGGAGTGCGATCGCAAACGCCGCAGCGCCGATCTTGAGGGCGGCGGGCCAGGGTGGATTCATCTGAGACATTCCTACGAGCATCGCCATCGCGACGGTTGGTCTCATGGCCTAGCGCCGGAGTATGGAGGAATCATGTGCATCTCCCTGGGTGGGAGAGGCGCGATCGCCCTGTCGGGCATTCAACCCTGCGCCGTTCAGGCCGTGCGAAGGCCGGCGACAGGACAAAGGGGAGATTGATGGAACGGTAGCCCTGCGTTCGCATATCGCGCCGGGGCGCCTCGCGGGCTTGAGAGCAGCTATGCGCTGGCGCAAAGCGGCGTAAGAACTCCGGGAGACAATGCGGGATGATTGCGAGACGGTCGTCTGCGGCGCCCCCGCAGAGCCCCCGAGATGACCCCGGTCGCCCCGAGGGGGGATGATCCCTGACGGACGCCTCCATTCTGCTGACCGCATGGCGGGCGCCTGGCCATCGCCCCTATGGGTAAACGGTGGCCTCCATCCGACCCAAGAAGCTGGCGGAGGTTCTGCAGCGCAACCGGCCTGATCGTTACAGCTCGGACCGCCGGGGCGGACCGGGTTGCGGGACTGGAGGCGGGCGCCCGCGATTATGCCTGCAAACCGTTCGGCGCCCAGGAGCTGATAGCTCGGGTCGCAGCCCTGCTCAGGCGCGCCTCCAGCGCCATGACGACCGATGCGGCTCGAACGCCGCATGCGATTGCCGCCGGCGGCCGATGGATCGCCTGGGGGGCAATGGCTACCCCTGTCGACTTGGGAGCACCAGATTCCTAAGATTGTAATGCGGTGACAAGGGCAGGCCTTCTCGCGGGAAAAGCTGCTGGATCATTTGAGCGGTGAATTCAGAGACGTCAGCGACGGATCCATCGACAGCCATATCAGGAATCTCAGCCAGAAGATCGCCGCTGTGGACCCTGAGGCGATATGCATCGCATCTGTCTACGGCGCCGGCTACCGGTTCGACGGGTGAACGGACCTGGATACCCTCAGCGGCGCCTTGTTCCGAGCGGGTGACCGGTTCGCCCCATTCGGAACCGAATCTAGGCGGGCAGCCAGTCTATTGCGCCGATCTTCGCCATCCAGACCAGCGACATCTGAACGGCCCGGCGCCGCTCCATCGGGAAGGCGAGCAGAAGATCCCGGACGCTCGCCTCACCGGCCTCCGAGAGGAGGGCGACAAGGCGGTCTGCGTCCTCTGGCGGCGCACGCCAGATGCGAAAGGCGCCGTCGAGGTCCACCTTGGCGGCGCGGACCAGGTCCTGGGGTCCGGCCCCGGGCCTGAGACGTATCCTCCGCTCAAGGCCGAGGTCGTGGGTGGCGAAGCTGGAGAAATCGGCGAAGGGGTCGCCGCGCAGGGGATGCAGTCGGTGCGATTCCAGTCCGCCGGGCGTGGCGGCGCGCAGGGTGGCCAGCTCTTCGAAGAGACCGTTCAGCTGACGCACGACGACCGGCCAGTCGAACGCCTCCCGAACCCGGGACCGCCCGGCGGCGCCCATGCGCCGGCGCAGGTCGGAATTGCGGGTCAGCTCGGCTATGGCCTCCGCCGCCCGGCCCACATGCACGGCGGTGTGCTGGGCGACGGCGCCGACGAAGGTCTGGTAGGAGTCCAGTCCGATGGCGTGGCGTGCGGCCAGGGCTTCGCCAAGGGCCCCCGGCGGGCCCCCGAGGGTGGGGATGAGGAAGCCCTCGATCCCGTGACGGACGGTGAAGCGGTAGCCGTCCCAGTCACTCGCCACCACCGGAAGCCCAGCAGCCATGGCCTCCAGGGGGGTAATGCCGAAGGTCTCCTGTATGTTGTCGACCAGAGACAGGAAGATATCGCCTGCGGCCCAGAGGTCGGCGACCACCTCGGGATCGTTGCCGTCCTGGAAATCGACCTGGACGGAAGGGGCGTAGGCGGCGGCGGCCTGTTCATAACGGGCGCGGTCGGCGTCGCCGCCGGGGAACCAGCCGGCGAGGGCGAAGTGCATGCGGCGACCAGTGAGGCGCCCAGCCTCCTCCACCGCCCGGAACATCGGCTGGGGGAAGGCCTTCTCGAAGAAGGACAGCCGCCCGACCCAGACCACGAGGACCTCGTTTCCCTCAATGCCGAGATCGGAGCGCACCCTGGCCCGCGCATCAGGACGGTCGGCCTTATCGCGGATCAGCTGGGCGTTAACGCCGAGGGGGATGACCGGCAGCTGGGGACGGGGTCTAGTTTCACCGCCGAACCGTTCGCCGAGGAAGTCGCCCCAGTTATCGAACATCCGCGAGAGGGTGTCGCGGACAGCCGGCGAGGTACAGATCACCGCGTCCCAGGGCTGGACAGGAGAGGTCAGGGCGCTGGCGATCATCTGGCGCATGGCGGGCGGCGCCAGGGTGTGGATCAAGCCGACGAGGCTAAAGCCCCGGTCGCCCGTCGCCTTGCGGCGGATCCATGCGAGAGCGTCGAGCTCAGGCTGCCCGCGGAAGAGCACGCCGCCTTCGGACGCCGCCTCGGTGGACAGGACGCTGCCGCCGGCCACCTTGCAGGGCGCATCTCCGTCGGGGAACAGGTCCTCCGCCACGTCGGCGTCGGAGACCGGCAGGTTCGACAACAGGTCCACCCGCGAGAACCCGCCGAAGGCCGCCAGAGCCCGATAGAGCTGGAGGTTGGCGACGTCCTTGCCAAACGGATTCGCCTTCAGGCCCATGCGGCCCGGAGGGTGGTAGATGGCGAGCCTGGAACCCTGTTTCACCTGAAGGCTTGTCCCCGGGAGATGCGGCGGCGCCGCAGAATCGCAAGGCCTAGAGCAACAGCCCCCGGGCCGTTCGGCAAGGGCGACCCTGAACGGGTTCAGACCGACAGGCAGACCATCTTGGTTTCGAGGTATTCCTCAAGGCCATACCTCGAGCCCTCCCGTCCCAGTCCGGACTCCTTGACCCCGCCGAAGGGCGCGACCTCGGTGGAGATGAGGCCGGTGTTGATCCCGACCATGCCGGTCTCCAGCCCCTCGCTCATCCGCCAGGAGCGGGCCCCGTCGCGGGTGAAGACGTAGGCGGCCAGTCCCGCCCGGGAGGCGTTCGCCAGGTCCAGAACCTCTGCTTCGGTGGTGAAGCGGACGAGACCGGCCACCGGGCCGAAGGTCTCCTCGCGGTTGATCAGGGCCCCCGCCGGGACATCGGCAAGAACCGTCGGGGCGTAGAAGAGCCCCTTTCCGGTCAGGCGGCGGGCGCCCGTCAGCACCCGGGCGCCGCCCTCCAGGGCGTCGGCCACGTGGCGCTCGACCTTGGCGACAGCGGCGGCGTTGATCAGCGGGCCCTGGTCGGTCGGGCCGGCGAGGCCGTCACCGGGCCGAAGAGCCGCAGCCCGCGCCGCCAGAGCCTCGGAGAACGCCTCGTAGACGCCGGCCGGACCGTAGATCCGGTTCGCGCAGTCGCAGGACTGACCGGTATGGCGGAATTTCGAGGCCATGAGACCTTCGACGGCGGCGTGGGGGTACGCGTCGTG